>JBLHKE010000459.1:0-6457 GCA_047619485.1 Verrucomicrobiales bacterium
GCTTGATGACCTCCAAGCCGTCGTTGCCATATAGTTGAATATTTTGTGGTTGGATCAGCGAGGTCGGCCCGTCGTCCACGTCGAGCAAGATCGCGTCGAACTTCGGCCCCTTTTTCGCGGCATCCTTGATCAACTTGTAAACATCCGCCTGCACGATCTCTGTCCGCCGATCTGCGAGGATCTCATCGTTCAGCCCATCGAGGTGCTCGTGGTTCCAGCGCACGATCTCCGGCAGAAGTTCCGCCACCACCACCTTCGCGCCCGGCCCAGTGATCTCCAGCGCACGCCGCAAGCTGAACCCCAGTCCCAACCCACCGATCAATACCCGTGGCGATTTGCGCGGCTGTTTGAAATCACATCCGACATCGGACAATAGCAGCTCCGAGTGGGTCAGCGTCGTCGTCATGATCTGCCGGTCATCCATGTAGAGCAAAAACTCGCCGTCGTGTTTCAACAGCACAAACTGCGCACCATCGGGGGCAGAGGTTTCGGCGACTCGGGTAGTAGGTTTCATGAATGGGACCGGGATACTAGTGCGGGTCCCGGGCGATGCAACTTGACGTATGCTGGCACGCTCCCCACGCTACCTCCAAGATGAAACTCCAAACACTCTACCTCTCTCTAGCACTGTGCGCACTCTCGGCCTCCAGCGCGGTCGTCAAGCCGGACTCCAAGCCGGACTCCAAGCCGGAAAACCACCATCTCTACCTCCTGATCGGCCAGTCGAACATGGCCGGACGCGCGCCATTCACCAAAGTGGAGTCCGGCGAGATCGAGCACTGCTTCCTGTTGAATGCGGATGACAAATGGGAGCCTGCAAAGAACCCACTCAACCGCTACTCGACGATCCGTAAGGGGATCGGGATGCAGAAGATGAACCCTGGCTATTCGTTCGCCAAAACGATGCTGGCGAAAGAGAAAAACATCACGCTCGGCCTGGTCGTCAACGCCAAGGGCGGCACCAGCATCAAGCTCTGGAAGAAAGGAACCAAGTTCTACGAGGAAGCCATCCGCCGCGCCGAGGCAGCGCAGAAATCCGGCACGCTGAAGGGCATCCTCTGGCATCAGGGCGAATCCGACCGGAATGACGCCAACTACCACCAGAAGCTGACCGCACTCATCAAGGATCTGCGCGCTGACTTGGGCGCGCCTGATCTGCCCTTTGTCGCCGGGGAGATCAACAACGGCGCACTCATCAACGGCCAGCTCAGCAAGGTCGCCGAAGCCGTCCCCGGCACCGCCGTCGCCTCGGCCGATGGGCTCACCACCATGGACCACGCCCACTTTGATGCCAAGGGGATGAAATCGCTGGGCGAGAGATTCGCTGGTCAGATGCAGAAGCTCATCGCAGGGCAGAAGCCAAAGCAAAAGCGGTAGCCTCAGGAGCTTCAGACTACGGCCTTGCCCTCCTCCTATCGGCAGCGACGATGTTCCCATGAAATATCTAGCGCTTTGGATTACCCTACTCGTCACCACCAACGCTGCCGCCGGCGACTGGCCGCAGTGGATGGGCGCAGACCGCGAGGGAATCTGGAAAGAAACCGGAATCATCGAAAAATTCCCCGAGGGCGGACCGAAAGTCCTCTGGCGAACCCCAATCAACAACGGCTACAGCGGGCCGGCGATCGTCGGCGATCGCGTCTACGTCATGGACCGCGAGATCTCCGACACGACGAAGGTTCCTGACAACGCGTTCAAACGCGGCGAGATCCCTGGCAACGAGCGCGTTCTCTGTCTAGATGCCGGCAATGGGAAAATCATCTGGGAGCGCACCTACGACTGCAACTACACCGTCAGCTACGCCTCCGGCCCGCGCGCCACTCCGACCGTCGATGGCGAGCGCGTCTACACGCTCGGCGCGGAGGGTGATCTGCTGTGCCTCAACACCGCCGATGGCAAAATTAAGTGGCAGCACGATTTTAAGAATCTCTTCGAGATCAAAGCGCCCACCTGGGGCTTCACCGCCTCGCCTCTCGTCGACGGGGACTTGCTCATCTGCCTTGCGCGAGGTGATGGCACGACAGCCGTCGCCTTCGACAAACTCACTGGCGAGAAAAAATGGTCAGCCCTCAGCGCCAGAGAGCCCGGCTACGCACCACCGAAGATCATCGAGCACAACGGCAAACGCCTGCTCATCCTCTGGCACCCGGAATCGGTCAACGCGCTTGATCCGCAGACCGGCAAGATCCACTGGACGGTCGAATGGAAATTACGCAGCGGACTCAGCGTCGCCACGCCACGCCTGCGCGGTGACAGGCTGTTCTTCTCCTGCTTCTACAACGGCTCGATGATGTTGAAGCTAAATGCCGGCAACGCCCAACCCGCGATCCTGTGGCGCACTGAGAAGGTCACCGAAAATCCGGTACGCACCGAACACCTAAACGGCATCATGAGCACCCCCGTCTTCACCGGCGATCACATCTACGGCGCCTGCAGCTACGGCGAGTTCCGATGCCTCGAGGCCGAAACCGGCGAACGCCTCTGGGAGAGCCTCGAACCAATCGCCCTCGAAAAACCCACCCGCTGGGGCAACGTTTTCATCACCCAGCACGCAGACCGCTACTTCCTCTTCACCGAGAAGGGCGACCTCGTCATCGCTAACCTATCACCCGAGGGCTACGAGGAAATCGATCGAGCCCACCTGATCGAACCCAACGGCACCGACATGCGCCAGCGCAAGATCGTCTGGTCGCACCCGGCCTACGCGCGCAGGAGCTGCTTCATTCGCAACGACTCCGAGATCATCTGCGTGTCGCTAGCCAAGCCGTAACCGCCGCAGGCGATGGCGTAACTTCGATTTAAAAATCGAAGAACAGTGCCCAAGTGCACCACCTGATTACAGTGACATTCGATCAGTCCGGAGCGGGAACTCCAGACGATGGCTTCACCTTCACAACCAGCGTGCAACGCAGTGTGATCATGGGCTAGCTAGACTTACCTCTTAACATGCGCCCAGACGTGGACTTACGGATCGCCGACGGGAGAAACCTTACGAGACTCCGACTACACCGAATCATCTAGCGTTGAAAAACATGGAACGCTGACCGACGTAGAAACTCTCAGGAGCTCAGCCATCACCAACGAGGATGGAGAAAGCGTCTTCGGATACGGCTCGATGGACATCAGTGACGATCGTGACTACATCGAACTCTCGTCGCAAACTTTCAGCAGCGGCGTGCCCTACACGATCGTATTCTGGGCACAAAAAGACGATGCCGCACGCGATTCGAACATGGTAATCGGACAGCGCGATGCGACGGGCATCTTCATCACCCTACGCCGCACCCCGAACAACATCACCCACTGGCGGAGCTCGAGCAGCGCCAGCAACCGGCAGGAAGATTTTGCAACACCGTCGGCCACCGCCGAGCACCACTACGCGATCGTCGCGGACGGCACCGATTGGGGCTTCTACTTCGACGGTTCCCCCTAGACTCCTAAGGGCTTGTTCGGAAACACCGGGCGGCCATCGCCAAAGCGACCGCCATCGCGAGATGCCTCCAAATGTCGTTGCGATCCACCGTAGCGCTCACAAACACAGATGATCTCGACTTGCCATCCGCGGCCCGCCCATCAACAATAGCCACATGCAGACGCTGCGAAAAATATCCATATTGATCGTGCTCTTTCTCACCTCGGTTGCACCGTTGGCGTTTTCCCAAGCCGATTCCACATGGTGGTCGCTGCAAACAATCGAGCGCCCACAGCTTCCGCAGGTGGATGCAAAAGACTGGCCACGCAACCCGATCGACCGCTTCATTCTCGCAAAACTCGAAAAAACCGGGCTCCAACCTGCTCCGGAAGCGGATTCGCACACGCTGCGTCGGCGCCTGCATTTCAACCTGATCGGACTACCGCCAGATCCCGGTGCCACAGCCGACATCGACGCGCTACTCGCCTCCCAACACTACGGCGAACGCTGGGCACGGCACTGGCTCGACGTCGCACGTTTTGGCGAAAGCCAGGGCTTCGAATACGACCAGCTTCGCGAACACGCTTGGCCGTATCGCGACTGGGTGATCAGCGCCTTCAACGATGACATGCCCTACGACCGGTTCGTGCAGTTGCAGATCGCCGGCGATCGCATCGAGCCCGGCAACCCGGAGGCCATCACGGCTACCAGCTTCCTCGTCTGCGGTTCGTTCGACGGACTGAAACCAAATGGCGACAAACAACGCAAGATCATGCGCCAGGACGAGATGGAGGATCTGGTCGGCACCGTGTCGCAGAGCTTTCTCGGGCTCACCGTCAATTGCGCGCGCTGTCACGATCACAAATTCGACCCGATCACACAGAAAGAGTATTTTCAGATCGCCTCCGCCCTCGCCGGCGTGCACCGCGGTGATCGCAAGGTGGCGGCTGGCGGCGATCCGAGCGCATTGAAAAAGCGGATTGACGAGCTGAGCAAGCAACTCAATCAGCAAGACGCAGAAATTCGCGCAGCGATCCTCGCACAGCAGCCCGAAGATTCGGCAAAGCAAGCCGAACCACCGAAACCGGTCTCGCGCTGGACCTTCGATAGCGATTTGCGCGATGAGATCGGCGCTGCGCACGGTGAAGCCAAGGGCGGTGCTAAGATTGTCGGCGGCGCGCTCGTCCTAGACGGAAAATCCGCCTTCGTCACTACCGCAAGCCGCAGGTCGGAGCTCAGGGCAAAGACTTTGGAGGCTTGGGTGCAACTCGACAACCTCGACCAGCGCGGTGGAGCAGCGATCAGTGTGCAGAACGTGGACGGCGGCCAGTTCGACGCAATCGTCTTTGCCGAGAAAGACACGCGGCAGTGGATGGCCGGCAGCGACGGCTATACGCGCTGGCAGAACTTCAACGCAGGGCAGGAAAAAGATGCCAGCGATCGTTTCGTACACGTCGCGATCACCTACTCCGAAGACGGCACCATCACCAGCTACCGCGATGGGCGCCCATACGGCAAACCTTACAAGACCGGTTCCTCCAAATATCTCAGCAACAACCACCAGGTTCTGTTCGGCCTGCGCCACGGCACCGCCGCCGGCACCGGGCGGATGTTGGCTGGAAAAATCGACCGCGCCCAATTATACGATCGAGCGCTCAGCGCCGAGGAGGTCGCCATTTCAGCCAATGTTAGGATCGTGACCGAGGCGCAGATCATCGCGCGATTGAACCCGAGGCAGAAAGTCGCACGCGATGCCTTGGCGGAGCAGATCACTAGCCTCAATGGAGACCTGCAAAAAATCGCCGAGAAAAAGATCTACGCCGTCACGCCGAAGAAGGCACCGGTGACCCGATTACTCGAGCGCGGCAGTCCATTCGAGCCGGCGGAAGAGGTCGCTGCGGGCGGAGTGGCATCCGTCGCCAGTCTGCTGCCGGCCGAGTTCGGGCTGAGGCCCGATGCCCCGGACGAGCAGCGCCGGTTGAAGCTCGCCGAGTGGATCACGCACCCAGACAACCCGCTGTTCGCACGTGTCATGATGAACCGCCTGTGGCACTACCACTTCGGCCAGGGTCTGGTGAAGACGCCCAACGATCTCGGCTTCAGCGGCGGCGAGGCGTCGCACCCGCAACTGCTCGACTGGCTCGCTGCGGAATTTCGTTCCAGCGGTTGGAGTTTGAAGAAAATGCACCGGCTGATCTGCGACTCCGCGACCTACAGGCAGTCGTCCACCGCGAACCCTAAAGCGCAGCAGATCGACGCGGGCAACCTCCTGCTGTGGCGCCACACCCCATCGCGTCTCGAAGCCGAGGCTATCCGCGATTCGATCTTGAAAGTAGCCGGCCAGCTCAACCCGCAGATGGGCGGGCCGGGATATCGCGACTTTAAAATGTACAACCACAAGGGCTCGTGGGTCTACGATCCGATCGATCCCGAGGGCGCGGAGTTCAACCGCCGCAGCATCTACCGCACCTGGGCACGCGGCAACGTCCACCCACTGCTCGCGCCACTCGATTGCCCGGATCCCAGCACGCCGACACCGACGCGCAGCGTCACGACGACCCCACTGGGCGCGCTGGCTCTGATGAACACGTCCTTCGTCCTGCGCATGTCCGACAAGTTCGCCGAGCGGCTGCAAACCGAAGCCGGCGACGGAATCCACGCCCAGATCAAGCAGGCGTTCCGACTAGCCTTCTCTCGCGATTCAAAAAACGAGGAGCTAGAACTCACCAGAGAGTTCATCGAAAAGAACGGCATGCCTGCTTTCTGCCGCGTGCTATTCAACTCCAATGAATTCCTCTACGTAAATTGAATGGCCGACCAAGCGCCATATCCGATGTTGATCGCCCGACTACACGAAGCCAACTGCGCCGACCGGGTCGCCCTGACCCGGTATATTTGTGAGCTCGTGCTGGAGGATTACCCAGACAATGTTACGACGCTCGTCGTCTACGCGATCAATCTCAACGCCCTGTCACTATATGCCGAATCTGAAGCAACCCTGGATCGTGCAGAACCACTGACGTCTAATAAGATGCTCCCAAAAAT
>JBLHKE010000460.1:0-6425 GCA_047619485.1 Verrucomicrobiales bacterium
AGAGAAAGACAGCCCGTGCGAAAGCGTCGCTGTTCCGAAAGGAGAGCCGGCGGACGTTCGTTACCTCAAGGTGAGGTGACGTGTGACGTTTCGGTCCCGCCGTGCTACGAACCCGTGTGAGCGGTGGTGTGGACGGCGGGAGTTCAAATCTCCCGCCTACCCGATTCTGCTAGTTGGTTTCTACGACTTGTCGCTGCCGCGCCGATGACTGCGACAGAGCCATCCCCAAAAAGAGACTGTTGCCATTGCGTGTAACCGAAGGACTAACGCAAAATGAGAGCTATGAAGCGCTCAGCCTCGACAGATCCCAAAGTGACGGAAAGTGCTGCAATGCCCTTCACTCGGAATTCGGTGTATGGCATCACCGGGTCACTCGGCGCACCGGTCGACCGACTTTTCTACCGCATCGAATCCGAGCGCACCATGGCGATACTCGGATTTCAGATGCGCCAGTTGCAGGTCGATGAGGGTTCGGGCAAGCAGGTTCTCGCTCATCCCCGTTTCTAGCAGAAGGCGAACCCGGACTCAATCGGTGAAAAATCCCCAAAGGTTGTCCAAGTAACCGCTGAGGAGAGCGATCCCTGCCCCACCGACGAAAAAAGGAAGCACGGCTAGAACCCCACGCGTGAGCAAGTAGATTCCCACACCCAATCCTCCGATCGCCAACACCGCACCGAAACCTTTGGTGATGATTTTTTTCCGCAACCTCTTCCCGCGTGTGGCCGCCAAAATCTCAGGCAGGATACGCTCGGCCTCCTCGCGCGGGAAGCCCTTCACCATGAGTTTGGAAACAATCCGCACAGGGTCAGCGCCGCTCCCAGCAAGTTCGATCATCTCCTCCATGTTTGCCCGAGCCTTCTGTTCCGCAGAAGGTGGTTCGATTTCGATGTCCCGCATCTCGCACCCCTATGCCATATCACGCCATCATGCAATCCGTTGCCACTTACTCTCGGAGCGTGCTATCTTTAGACAACATGGATCCCGAAAAGCTAAAATCACTCGTCTCGCAACTGCACCAGGAACTGGCCGACGCCGAATCCCTCCCGCCGGAGATGGAAGGTGAGCTCAGCCAGGTGGTTGCCGAAATGGCCGAGCTGCTACCGGCAAAAGAGCAACCAGACGAGGAGCACCAAACCGCGCTGGAGAAACTCGAGGAGTACGCGTCGGGCTTCGACGCCGAACACCCAAAACTCGCCTCCGCGCTGCGGCAGATAGCCGTGGCTCTCGGCAACATCGGCATCTGAACCATGGAAGAAACCGATCACCAAGACAGCGCCGAAGAGGACGCCCCGATCTCCCTAACGCCAGCAGAGGCACGCGTGCTCGGCAGCATCGTCGAGAAGGCGATGACCACGCCGGACCACTACCCGCTGACTTTCAATGCGCTCGTCGCTGCCTGTAACCAGAAGAGCAACCGCGAGCCCGTCGTCGAGTACGATGACGACGTGGTCAACAACGCACTCGATCGTTTGCGTGAGAAGGAATTGTGCACTCGAGTAGCCGTCGCCGGCGCACGCGTGCCTAAGTACCGCCACACCCTGCCACGCGGCTTCCCGATGCTCCTCGACACTGACAAGATGGAAGTGGCCACTACCGACGAGGCGGAAAAGCTCAGCCGCCGCCGCATCGCGGTGCTCGGCGTGCTGCTACTACGCGGGCAGCAGACGCTTGCTGAAGTGCGCACGCGCACCGAACGCATGTATCATTTCGCAGACCTCGATGCGGTTCAACGCACACTCGACGACCTCGCCGCCTACCGGATCCAGCCACTGTCGAAATTCATCCCGGCTGGGAGCGGCCGCCGCGTGCCGACCTACATCCAGCTACTCACCGATCCGGGTGAAACGGCCACTGCAGCCGCTCCGCTCGCCACCACCACCACCCCGAACGCCAGAGAAGAAATTGAACCATCCTGGCGCGAGAAGGTCGAAAGTGATATCGCCGAGCTACGTGCTGAGATCAGGCAACTCAAAGAAGCGCTCGGCGAGGAATAGACCTTTCAATGCAAAATCCGCAAGCCAGTGCAGGGTCAGACGACGACGTCATCCTCGACTCGATCGTGCAAGATCAACAACCGGGAATGCCAACCACGAGATGAAATTTTCCTTCGACGAGAAACACCTGTTCTACCGGGAGCTGGCGAAACTGAGCGCCGCGAGGTTCCCGCTGCCCGAGGCGCTGGGTGCGATCTCCGATACCAATCCGCCAGCGGCGACCCGATCGGTGATCGGCGGCGTGAAGTCGCGGCTGGCTGAGGGGAAAACCATCGGTGAGGCCTTCACGGACCTTCCGGAGGCCAAGCTCACCGACTTGGAGGAGGCGATCGTCACTGCCTCAGAGCGCGGCGGTCTGTTGGAGGAGGGATTCGACCACCTCGCCGACTACTTCAGCATGCGCGACCAGACCGCCAAGACGATCCGGCGCAAGATGCGCTACCCATTGTTCCTGCTGCACTTCGTCATCATCGTCGCCGGCATCGCGTTGGTCGTCGGGGCGGAGGACAAGATGCAGGCGCTCACGCTGTCGATCGGTTCGCTGCTCGTCGCCTACCTGGTGTTATTCATCGCCGTGGTGGTCGGCCGCCACCTGGCGGCAAAGGCGGAGACTGATACTGGCGCGGACAAATTGCTGGCGCGTATCCCGCTGATCGGGGCGGTGAGGCAAAACCTCGCGCTGGCGCGTTTCAGCACCGTGTTCCGCATGCATCTGCTCGCCGGTGAACGCATCGACGAGGGGCTGCGCTCCGCCGCCAACGCCTCGCAGTCAGCGCGCTTGATCGAGGCGATCGAGAAGGGCGCGATCCCGACGGTGAACGAAGGTCAGCCGGTCGGACCCGCCCTCGCCAAGCACCCCGAGGTGTTCACCTCTACCTTCGCGCGCGGGTTCAGCACGGCAGAAAATTCCGGCACCCTCGACAGCGATCTGCAGCGCTGGTCGCAGCGCTTCCACGACGAGGCGCGCGAAGCGATGGGCAAACTCGGCACCCACGCGCCAAAATATTTTTACGCCTTCGTCGTCGTCATCGCATTGTGGCAGATCTTACGCCTAGTGATGCTGATCTTCGGCATCTACGCCAAACACTTCGAGCTCCTAGACGAAATTTGAAACCACCACTCATCCTAGCCTCCGCCTCCCCACGCCGCCGTGACCTCATGCAGGAGGCCGCTATCGACTGCCAGATCATCCCATCGCCCGCCGATGAGATCCACGATGCTTCACTAACCCCGCCGGCGCTCACCGAGCACAACGCCCGCGCCAAGGCCGAGGCGATCAGCGCACTGCATCCGCAATCGACCGTCATCGGCGCCGACACCCTGGTCTTCATCGATGGCGAACCGCTCGGCAAGCCGCGCGACATGGCCGAGGCCGAGGCGATGCTGCTACGCCTCGTCGGGCGCACCCACCAGGTCTGCACTGGCGTCTGCCTGTGCCGCGCCGAGCCCGCAAAGTGCGTCACCTTCCACGCCATCACCGACGTCACTTTCCACGCCCTAACGTTACCAGAAATCCACGCCTACCACGCCAAGATCGAGCCGCTCGACAAGGCCGGTGCCTACGCGGCCCAAGACCACGGCAAGGAGATCATCCGCGAGACCAGCGGCTCGTGGAGCAACATCGTCGGCTTGCCGATGGACGAGCTGAGAGCGCAGCTGACAGAGTTCTAGGGCGCCTGCTCCACTTCCTACTTTCATTCCGCGCCAGGCTAGACCATAACATTGCCGCCATGGAACGCCTCCGCTGCGGCGTGATTCTACTTCCCGCTTTCATCGAACACCTACAGAGCCTTTGTGCCAAGCGGGAGGATGGCCTGTTGCCCGCGATCGACTACATCAAATGCGTCGACGGCACACGCAAGGGCCAGTCGTGGTGGAGCCTCACCTGGACTAGCGACAAGGCGGTGCGCGCGAGAAATCTCTTCCAGGTCGGCGATTACCAGATCTACATTTCGCCACAGACGCAGAAGGCGCTCAAGCATTCCTACATCGACTTCCGCGACGGCCAGGTCTTTGTCGGTTGATCCTGCGCCAAGTAACCTCGCTGCAGTGATCTGCGTAGACACGGTCACCTTATGACCACGCGACTCGCCATCTTTTGCCTGAGCGGACTGCTGCTCAATATCGGAGCCTTGGCAGAAGCCCCACCAACACTCGCCCGCTCGATCCCCGCCGGTGCCTTCGCCTACGCCGAGACCAACGGACTCGCCGAACTGGTAAGCCGTGCACGTGGCTCCGAGCTCTACGAGTCGATCATGGCGAGCGGTAGCACGCAAGATTTCATCGCTTCCGAGGAGTCGAAGCAACTGCGCCGCGGCATCCAGTGGGCGAAGTTGATCATGCGCATGGATCTGTGGGACGCAGCGGAAAAACTTCTCGGTGGACCGGCGGCGATCGCCCTCTACCCGAATCCCAATAACGGAGGGAAACAGCCTGAAACCCTTATCATCGTCCGCCCAGAAGATCCCAAAGCTTGGTCAAAGCAGCGCATCTGGACCGACCCCTTACTTGCGATCAGCGCGAAGCGCATCGAGCGCGGTAAGGCGCCGCCCGGAGTGAAAATCTACGAAACCAAACCCGAGGGCGGCGCGGACAAGAGCTACTTGGCGCTGCACCGGCAGTGGGTGTTGATCTCTTCCGATGCGACGTTGCTCAAGCGCGGTGTCCTCCTGTTGCAGACCGAATCCGAAGGCGAGTCGCTGGCCTCCACTGGGACTCACCTGAAACAACTCACCTCGCGCCTGCCCGGCGAACACCTGGCGCGCGCCTTTGTCGATACCAAGCTCCTCTCGGCGGAGGCGGGTGGACGGCTCGGGCTCCCGGAGAAGATGGACAACCCGCTCGGCTCGCTAGTGTTCGGCGGTGTACTCGAACTGCTCGCCCACAACGACCTAGCCTGCATGGCGCTCGATTTCGAGGAGGGCACCTTCACCCTGCGCACCTCGCTCGACGCGAAACCCGCTGATCTCGACCAACGTTTCGGCGTGTTTTTTGCCGGGGAAGAGCCAAGCCGTGAGATCCCCGAGATCCCCGGCTTGATCGGTGGCGTGACCATGCACCGGAGCCTCGCCACTTGGTATCAATCACGCGATGACCTCATCCAAGAACAGGTGCTGCCTCAGTTTGACAAGTTCGAGACCGGAATCGGCAATCTCCTACCAGGCAAAGACATCGGCGAGGATATTATGCCCCTGATCGGAGACAATTTCACCATCGTCAGTGCGATCCAAGACTACAGCTACCTCGATGGCGAACCGGGTGTGAAGCTGCCAGGCTTCGCAATGGTGTTCGACCTCGCACAGCCCGACCCACAGGCGGGTGAGAACATGGTGCAGCTGTTTTTCCAGACCTTCCTATCAATCTTGAACCTGCAGGCCGCCGAACAAAATCGCCAGCCATGGTTGATCGCTGCACAGGACCACGACGGCACGCAGATCACCTACGCGCGCTACTTTCAAAAACCCAAGGGCGAGCAGCTGCCAACCGTGTTTAATTTCCTACCAGCGGCAGCGCGGGCCGGCGATCAATATGTGGTCAGCTCGTCGCTGGGGATGTGTAAGAACCTCATCGACCACCTCAAGCTACCGCCCGAAGCGCGCGCGGAGAACGACGACAGCCGCGGCCGGCTAAACTTCGCAGGTCTGGCCCGCGCACTCGAACTCAACCGCCAACACCTCGTCGCCAGCCGCCTCAACGAGGGGCGCGATCCGGAGCACGCCATCGACGACATCGAGCACCTGTTCCTTGCGCTCGGGCAGCTCGGCGAGCTGGAGACAGTCGGCAGGGCAGACGCGACCGGGTTCCATTTCACCATCAGCGGGACGCTGAAATAGGAAAATGCAGGCACTCGGTAGAAAACTGACCCGCGACGATGCCGTGCACCTGCTGTGGCGCAGCGGTTGGGGGGCGACGGTCGAGGAAGTTGATCGTGTCGTCGCAGACGGACTCGCACGAACCGTCGAAATCCTCATCACCCCACAGGCCGAGGGCGAGAATTTCTCCCGCACCGAACCCATGCTCTACCAGAGCGCGAACGCGACTGGCAACATCGACGCGCTCAAGAACTGGTGGCTCTATCGGATGCTCTACACCGCCAACCCACTGGCGGAAAAGATGGCACTGTTCTGGCACAACCACTTCGCCACCTCCAATACCAAGGTGCGTTCGGCACGCCACATGGCGGTGCAGAACCTACTGATCCGCCAGCATGCGCTCGGGAGTTTCCGCCAACTGCTCGGCGGTATGGCGCGCGACGTCGCCATGCTCAAGTGGCTCGACACCAACTCTAACCGCAAGCGCCAGCCGAACGAGAATTTCGCCCGCGAGGTGATGGAACTGTTCACGCTCGGGGTAGGCAATTACAGTGAGCACGACATCAAGGAGGCCGCACGCGCATTCACCGGCTGGCACCTGCGGAACGACGGATTCTGG
>JBLHKE010000461.1:0-6414 GCA_047619485.1 Verrucomicrobiales bacterium
ATTCTAGTAATTTTCTTGTGTGATGAGGTGGAATTTCCCGCCGTGACGGGAAGCGGATATTAGAGGGACTGGTTCGCACTGTCAACCCATTAATCATGCGTTTTCCTTGATCTTGACAGGGTTTCTGGTCACTCGGGCTCCGTGGCGATTCAGCGTTGCATTCGTGCATTACCCGACCGATGATCGCCGCCATGTCCGCCAACACGGAAAAGGCGTCCGCCGGCCGCAATCTCCTCATCTACGCAGCAATCGTCACTGCTGTCGCTGCCTACACGGTTTTAGTCTGGAGCCAACGTGAGGAAATTGAGCGCTACGGTTACCCGACGGGACTCGGCGATGGCGAACTCTACGATCTGCAGATCCATCCGCTCGATCCGGAAAAACCGATGATCATCCTCGAAGGCGTTCCTTACATAGCCGACGAACAACCGTTCGAGCGCTGGGATCGGGATGTGGTCAAAGTCGGTCGTGATGACGACGATCTCTACTTTGTCTACCAAGCGACGTCAAAGGTCGGTGATCCGGCCGGGGTGGAGGAGGGGAGTGGCTACTTACTAAAACTCGCTACCGAAGAGTACATCAAGATCACGCCGAAGTCAGAGTAGCGGATTTGCGCGGTCTAGAAAAACTCCACAGTCAATTTACTTGCGCCACCCACCGCCCGTGCGCATTCTCCAAGCGAAGTCCCCCGACGAATCCAACCCGCCCGCGACCTCCTCTCGCAGCCACACTCTAATCACTCGACTCACGTATGAAAATCGCACGCGCACTGATCTCCGTTTCTGATAAGAGCGGCCTCGATGACTTCGCCAAACGACTCCACGCCCTCGGCGTCGAGATCCTCTCCACTGGTGGCACTGCTCGCTACCTCGCCGAGCACGGCATCCCAGTCATCGACGTCTCCGACTACACCGGCGAACCCGAGCTCTTCGACGGCCGGCTGAAGACGCTCCACCCGAAAGTCCACGGCGGCATGTTGTTCCGCCGCGATCACCCGGAAGACCCGACGCAGGCTAAGGAGCACGGCATCAAACCGATCGATCTCCTCGTCGTCAACCTCTACCCATTTGAGGAGACCATCGCGCAGCAAGACGTCACCCTGGAGCAGGCCATCGAGCAGATCGATATCGGCGGGCCAGCGATGTTGCGCGCGGCTTCGAAAAACTACAACGCGGTCACGGTGGTCACCGACGTCGCCGATTATGAAACCGTCATCGATGAGATGGAGAGCGAGGGCGGGGCGACCAGTCTCAAGACCCGCGAGCGTCTCGCCATCAAAGTTTACCAGCGCACCGGTGCCTACGATCGCGCGATCAGTAACTTCCTCAACGATTCTCAGGAGACCGATGCCGGGTTCGGCCTCAGTCTGCCGCTCTACTCTGAGTTGCGCTACGGTGAGAATCCGCACCAGAAGGCTTCGCTCTACGGCAATTTTGGCGATTATTTCACCAAGCTCCAAGGCAAGGATCTCTCGTACACCAATGTCATCGATATCCATGCGGCGGCCGAACTCGTCGCCGAATTCCGTCGGCCGACGGTGGCTATCTTAAAGCACACCAATCCCTGTGGCGTCGGCTGTGCCAATGCCGATGAGGATCTGCGCGACGCATGGGACAAAGCATTTGAGACTGATCGCCAGGCGCCGTTTGGTGGGGTGATCGTCACCAACCGCCCGCTCACCGAAAGCCTCGCCCGAGTGATCAGCACCATCTTTACCGACGTTATCATCGCACCGGATTTCGACGCAGAGGCCCTCGCCATCCTGAAGAAGAAAAAAAATCTGCGCCTGATGCGTGTCTCGGAGAACTTTAGCGAGTGTCTCAGCGATCCAATCATCCGCTCCGCTCCTGGTGGGGTTCTCGTGATGGATGCAGATGCTCACGCGCTCGGGCTGGATAAGATCGAGGAGAAAGTCGTCACCCAACGCCCGCCGAGCGCCGATGAGATTGAGGCGATGCGCTTTAGTTGGCGCGTCTGCAAGCACGTCAAATCGAACGCCATCGTCTTCGGTTCCAGTGACCGCACGCTGGGCATCGGTGCCGGCCAGATGTCACGCATCGACTCCTCGCGCATTGCGGTATGGAAGGCCAAAGAGGCCGGGCTTTCGCTCGCGGGAAGCGTGGTCGCCAGCGACGGGCTGTATCCGTTCGCCGATGGCCTCATCGCTGCGGCGGAGGCCGGTGCAACCGCCTGCATCCAGCCCGGCGGTTCCATGCGTGACGAAGAAGTCATCGCCGCCGCCAACGAGCGCGAGGTCGCGATGGTCTTCTCCGGTCACCGCCATTTCCGTCACTAGCGGCAGCGGTTTGCAACCGCCAGTCACCGGTGCATAGGTGCCTATGCCCAACCAACTCAAACTAGGTGTCAACATTGACCACGTCGCGACGCTGCGAAATGCGCGCTTCGTCGGCATGCTCGACTCACCCTATGCCGAACCGAGTCCGGTCACTGCCGCTCTAGAAGCCGAGGCCGCCGGTGCGGATTCGATCACCGCGCACCTGCGCGAAGACCGCCGCCACATCGTCGATCGCGATATCGCCGAGCTGCGCGAAAGGATCGGGACGAAGCTCAATTTCGAGATGGGCAACACGCCTGAAATTGTTGAGATCGCCCTCGCGACCAAGCCGGCTTTCGTCTGTCTCGTCCCGGAGCACCGCGCCGAAGTCACGACCGAGGGAGGGCTCGACGTCGCCGGCAATCGCGATTCACTCAAGCCGACGATCGATCGGCTGCAGCAAGCGGGCATCCAAGTCAGCCTCTTCATTGATCCGGTGGAAGAACACATTGCCGCGAGTGCCGAACTCGGGGCGGAGATGGTCGAACTTCACACCGGAGCCTACGCCAACGCCAGCGGTGATGCCCGCCAGACCGAGGCCGATCGCCTCGCCGAAGGAGCCCGGCAGTCGCACGCCGCCGGCCTCCAGGTCAATGCTGGCCACGGGATCACCACCACCAATCTCCCTGGGCTTTTCGGCGTCCCGCATTTGATCGAACTCAACATCGGCCATCACTTGATCGCCCGATCGTTCAGCATCGGCCTCGGTGCGGCGATCAAGGAGATGCGTGAGATCATGGCTCAGTATCCTTAGGGGTTGTCAGGAAATAAGTCATACAGGGCACCTCCGAAAACCTCATGCGGGCTGGAGCTTGATAAAATCCCCGCGGTCTTCGTTGCTAAAGCGCCCACTATCACCAGATAGCTTGGCGTTTATCGCCTCGCCAGCGGGAATTTTCTCTGCGCCCCATTTCCACAGCAGGTTTCCGGAGGTGCCCTACAAAGATGCGCAGGAATTTTAGCCAGCACCAAGGCAGATTTCAGCGATTATAGCGGGCTATTTGAGTTGGAGGCTAACGCGGGTGATGGCCAAAATAACCAGCAGATTGTAGGAGTTATTTACTGACAAGCCCTTAGGGGGCTTCAGCGAGAAGCTTGGTCATATCCGACTTGCCCTTGGTTCCTGGCGCTCTGTGTTTGAGTTTCTCCCGAATCGCTTACTGCATAAAAACGCGGACAGGGAGCCATCACGGGAGGGTCTTGGAATAAAATCTCGTATGAAATGAGACTGATTCTCATTTACTGCTTGAATTGCGACTGGATCTCATTATCATTTTCGGTATGCACCAACCAATACCTACCAATCGTTTCCGTGTGCTCCTCGCAATAGGGGTTATCGGACTTTCCCTAGCCAGCGCCGCGCAGGCAGATCGGCGCTTCACCTATTCCTACGAAGCTAAGACTTACACGCCTGGCTCCATCGAGCTCGAGACCTGGACCACTTGGAAAACCCGCGATGGCTTTGACCGTCTGGATATCCGTCACGAGATCGAATTTGGAATCACTGAGCGCCTCCAGCTCGGGATCTATTTCGCCGACTGGCGCTGGGAAAATGGTGAGGGTTCGAGCTTCCACGACGTTGCTATGGAGGCGATTTACAACCTGACCAATCCGAACACTCACTGGATCGGTTCGTCCATCTATGGTGAGGTTAAGGTCTGGGAGGACTACCTTGAACTCGAGAGCAAATTGCTCTTGCAGAAGAACTTCGGCAAGCTCGCTGTGGTCTACAACGCGATCATCGAGGCTGAGTGGGAAGGGGATGGCTTGTCCGAGGAGAAGGGGGAGTTTGCCCAGACACTTGGTGTTGCCTACCAGTTTGATCCGAAATTTTCAGCCGGTTTCGAAGCCTTGCACGAACTCGAGATCGCAGAGTGGGAAGAGGCTGGCCCATCGGTCGTTTACGTTGGGCCAAACGCTTCGATCAATTTTGGCGAAGCCTTTCTCACCGTTGCTGGCCTTTGGCAGGTGACCGACTACAGCAGCGAGCCGGACTTCCAGCTGCGCACGATTTTCGGATTCCACTTCTAAGAGACCGCCCTGCCTCAGATTCAACCCTGATGAGTTTCTATTCAAAAATCGCGAAGTGCGTTGCTGTCGTGTCTCTCGCGTTCTTGTCTGTCAACTGCGGCACGGACGGCGCGTCGCCAAGTGGAGGTGGCGCGTCGTCTGCTCGCACGGGAGGGGATTTACTCGCCGAGGGCAAGCGGCTCTATCTCACCCGTTGCACGTCCTGCCACGCGCCTGAACCCGTGGCGGATTACAGCCGATCCGAGTGGCGCGAGATCATTCCGGAGATGGCGATCGAGTCGAAATTAAGCGCCGCCCAAGAGCGTGCTGTGTTGCAGTACGTGCTCAGCCATTCGTCCTAGACCTGGGTGGTTTATCAAAGTTGAGAGTTACTTTTTATAAAAAAGTCAAATTTGAGCTTTTCATTTGGAGTGAACTAGTTATAATGGTCGTAGCTAACCAAAACCACTATCAAGCAAATGATCTTAAAACGACTCGTCATCACCAAACTTCTCGCTGCTTCAACCTTCGGTCTTTACCTCTTTGACTACCGCAAAGCCTGGGCGGAAGAGATCCCAGCACCTCAGCCTCCTGTGCCATTGGTGCAGCCGGCTGAGCTTCCGAGCGAGTAGCTCAGGCTGCTGCTGATGTAGTTTTTACTCACACCCATCCCCTCAGAGCCAGATCTGGTGCCAATGGCGTCCGGATTTGGCTCTTTTTGTTTTTAGGGCGATGTCTCTAGTAGGCATTTTCAACCAGTGTTAGAGGGGTGGAATTGATTGCGTCCCAACGCGTCTTGCGGCATGAAGGGGCATGCAAAACCGATGGGATTCCCAAGAAGCCGCTGCGGCGGGCGATGACGCCCTCGCTCTCCGTGTCTACAGCTCGCGCCTGCTCGGAGCCGAACCTGATCTCGTGCTTCACGGCGGTGGCAATACCTCCGTCAAGGACCGCCGCCCTGACTTTTTCGGGGAAGAGGCCGACCTGATTTTCGTCAAGGGGTCGGGCTGGGATCTCGGCACGATCGAAGCGCCTGGGTTTGCACCGGTGCGCATGGGGCCGCTCTTGAAAATGGCCGAGTTGGCGGAACTCTCTGACCCGGACATGGTGCGCGAGCAGCGTGCCGCGATGACCGATCCTGACGCTCCAACGCCATCGATCGAAGCGATCCTCCACGCGATCATCCCGGGCAAGTTTGTCGATCACACACACGCCGATGCGGTGGTTGCCCTCACCAACAACCCGACTGGTGAGCAGCGGGTGCGTGATCTCTTCGGCGAGCGCGTCCTCGTTGTGCCGTATGTCATGCCTGGTTTTATCTTGGCGAAAACAATCTACGAGATGACCCGTGGGATCGACTGGACAACCCTCGACGGCATGGTGTTGATGAATCACGGCATCTTCACCTGGGGCGAGGATGCGAAGTCTAGTTACGACCGGATGATCGAACTCGTCACCAAAGCCGAGGGCGCGCACGTAGGTTCGGCGATCGCCAACGCGGACCCGGCAGAAGACGCCGCGGATCTTCTCGCCCTCGCCTCGATCCGCAAGGCGGCGTCCGAGTTGCGCGGGCAGGCGGTGTTGGCGCGTTGGAATCGCAGCCCAGAGGCGGTGGGATTTGCCTCACTCGAGAACGTCGACAGCCTCGCCACCCGTGGGCCGCTCACGCCGGACCACGTCATTCGGACCAAGCGCACCGCGGCGATTGTCGGGGGCGATGATCCAGCGGCAGGGATCGATGCCTTTGCTGCCGACTATGAGGAATATTTCAAGCGCAATGGCAATGATGACCTGACGATGCTCGATCGATCCCCGCGCTGGGCGGTCTGGAAAGGGAAGGGGACATTGGCGTTCGAAAACTCGATCAGAGGAGCGGGGATCGTCTCGGATCTGATCGAGCACACTGCCAAGGGCATCCAGTGGGGGGAGGCGCTTGGCGGCTGGCAGGCGCTGCCGGAGAGCGATATTTTCGACATCGAATACTGGGAACTCGAGCAGGCCAAGCTCAAAAAGGGTGGCGCTCGCAAACCCCTGCAAGGCAAAATCGCGCTCGCGACCGGTGCCGCAGC
>JBLHKE010000462.1:0-6379 GCA_047619485.1 Verrucomicrobiales bacterium
GTGACGAGCTGCATGTAATTCGTGTGCACGCGGCCAGTCTGCGGGTGAACGGAGGCTGGCAGGGCGTCCACGTAGGTGCTCTTGAGCTTGGTCGCCTCGCGGTAATCCAAGATGTCTGCGACGATCTGGTGGTCGGGCGCGAGGGTCTGTAAGACCGTCTCATCCGTCTTGTATTGGCCGGTGGCGGTCTTCTTCGGCTTCGCCACCAACTGCATCTCGTCGAACAAAATTTCGCCGAGCTGCTTCGGCGAGTTGAGATTGAACGGCTTCGGCGCCTGCTCGAGAATCTTCTTCTCTAGCGCCTCGATGTCGGTCGCCAGCCGCTCGCCCATCTCTTTCAGCACCCCTTTGTCCAACGCGATCCCCTCGCGCTCCATTGCGATCAGGACCGGCAAGACCGGTGCCTCGATCTCAAAAAACACTTTCTCCTGCCCGGTTTCTTTAAGCAACGGGCGCAACTTGTCGGCTAGCTGCCAGGTCACGTCAGCATCTTCCGCCGCATACTCCGCCATCTTCTTGAGATCGGTCGCCGGGGCGATGTCAAACATGCTCATCTGGCCGCTCTCCTCCTCTTTCTTGCCGATGATCTCAGTGATCGGGATCGGCGTGTAACCAAGCAACTTCTCCGCAAGCACATTCATGGTGTGCTTCTGCTCAGGCATCACCAAAATGTGCGCCAACATCGTATCAAAAAACGGACCAGCGACCTCCATCCCACACCACGCCAGAACACCGAGGTCGTATTTCAGATTGTGTCCGATTTTCTCAATGTCAGCCCGAGCAAACAATTCGCGGAATTCTTCTAGCACCTCGATCGATTCTTTTCTGCCAGTCGGGAAAGCCACGTAGAAACCAGTGTGAGCTTTCCAGCTGAAAGCGATGCCGAGGATATCAGCAACCTTCTCGTCGAGGTCTGTTGTCTCGATATCGAAGCAGAACGACTGCCGTTTCTCCAGCTCCGCAATCAGATCCGCGCGATCTGCCGGCTTCTCGATCAACGTGTATTTGTGCTTTACGTCCTTGATCGTTTTCAAAGAAGCTTGGACGCCCTCACTAGCTTCCTCCGACTCGAATCCGCGACCAGCTTTAAAGTCTTTACCAAAGTAGCGTTTACCGAGAGCGTTGAATTCAAACTCGATGATGATTTCCCTCAACTTCTCATCGTTGCGTCCGCCCATTTTAAAATCATCCCAGTCGAACTCGATCGGCACGTCGAGAATGATTGTTGCCAGCCTCTTCGACAACAACCCCTGCTCGGCGAAATTGATCACGTTCTCCTTCTGCTTGCCCTTCAACTGATCGGTATTCTTTATCAGCTCTTCGACACTGCCGTAGATCTTCATCAGCTTCTTCGCGGTCTTCTCGCCGATGCCTGGGATCCCAGGAATGTTGTCGCTGGCATCTCCCCACAATCCAAGAATATCGATGACTTGCTCTGGCCTCTCGATTTCCCACCTTTCGAGAATTTCCTCGACACCCAAAATCTCAGCCTCGCCACCACTCCGACCGGGCTTGTAGATCTTCGTCCGCGCAGTGACCAACTGGGCAAAGTCCTTGTCCGGCGTGACCATGTAAACCTCTATCTCCGAATCGATCTCCTCCGCGCGGCGCGCAAGGGTTCCAATAATGTCGTCCGCCTCGTAGCCGTCGAGTTGCAGAACCGGAATATTGAGAGCCTCCACCATGCGCTTCACGTTGGGGATCGCCTTGCGCAAGTCCTCGGGCATCTCGTCCCGCTGCGCTTTGTATTCGGGGAAAATCCGGTGCCGCTCGGTAGGTGCGGAGGTATCGAAGACCACTGCTAGGTGTGAGGGTTTGAACTTTTTCAGCAGATCGTTCAAGGTATTGGTGAACCCGAGCAGCGCCGAGGCATTTTCCCCTTTCGAGGTCATCACCGGCGTGCGCATAAAGGCGAAATGGGAGCGGTAGACGAGCGCCATGCCGTCTAGCAGGAACAGCTTGCGCGGCTGCTGCTCTTCTTTTTTCGCGGACTTTTTTTCTGTGGATTTCTTGGCCATTGGAGAGCCGGATTCTAGGGGCGCTAGCGAACTGATGAAAGCGCCAAAAGCAGGATGTCTCTTGAAATCGGGCGTAGCGGGTTCATGATGGCCGGATGAAATGGTTCCTACTCCTCATGATGGCCGCCGCCGCTGGCGCGATTTTTTACTTCCGTGACGAGATCACCGGCAAGTTTCACGAAGCCACCGGGACAGACAAGGCCCCAACAAAGGAGGAAGTCGTCGCCACCGGAGAAGAACCGGTCGGCTCGAACCGTCCTAGCAAATCGACCACCGCAGGCGGGGCAACGAAAAACCCGGGGATGAAGAAGCCACCCGAGACACCGGTCAACCCACACCTTGATCCAGAGGACAGCGAGATCGCGAAGCGCTATCCGATGCCAAAGTTCAAGAGCATCGACCACGCGGTGGGCAACTGGAACGCGATTCCACCCTCTGCTTTTCCACGTCAAATCACCCTAAAGAAGCCAGTCAAGATCGTGCTCGCTGGTGGCGTCGGAAGCGCCACCATCCCAGCCAACTCCAAAGTCTTCGCTCTCGGTGCCCGCGGCGGTGTCGTCACCGTCGGTCGGACGAATACAGCCAGCGCCCGTGGCCAGGTTGGCATCAATGATACCAATTTTAAAGAGATTCTGTCCACGGAGTTCAACGCGTGGAAAAAGAACCAAGAGCAGATCGTTCTCAACAAGCGCGAGCGCTACCGCAACGTGATGGCGCAGACCAAGGCGGCTAAGACGAGCACCCCGTCACGCAACGAATCAGGGCAGCTAGCTAACGAGAAAGAACTCGGCAAAAAGCCGGCGCAGAATTCCGACGGCAGCGTGCCGCTGATGCTTGCGAGTCTGAAGCGCAAGGACGTGACCGAGATCAAGCCTGACATCATCTCGAGCTGGGGCCCAGTTATCCGTGAGGAGGTCGACGGCGAGGCCTACTGGACCTCCACGGTCGGTTACATCACGGTTAGCATGTTCGGCGAGCTCAACACCGAAGCCCAGGCGCTGATGCGCAACGAGAAAGTGATCCGCTGGATCTACACGGGCTCCGGGGATTCGGTGCCATAGGAGGAACGGTTAGTTCTGCCGCTTCAGACCGAGCTGTTTCTCCATCGTGTTGAACAACTCGAACTCGCTGCTGGCTCCACCGTCAGTGAGATTACCATTGCTCCACACCATCTTCGGCATCGCCATTCGCCCGGTTTTTTCTTTGAGAAAATTCCAGATCTTGGTGGCGTGCTCCAGCTTGGTTCCAACCGATTTCTGCGCGAGGGCTTCATCAAGTATCTCTTTGCCGACCAGCTCTTCCGCTTTCGCGCGAGCCGCATCGGCGGTCGGAGGAAAGCGGGCGCTGCCGCTCTCGATCATCCAGTGGTCATACTCGTGGAACTTCTCTTGGTCGATCCCCCACATCGCGAGCCCGATCTGCGCGAACAGGCAGGCATCGCGGTGGTCCGGCATCGGCTCCTTGATATGCCGGTTGCAATCTGGGTTCAGCGGCACCGGTAGCATCACGACCAGGTAGTTGTCCTTCCCAAAGCGTTCCTCAGCGCGCGAGAGGTAGCCGTGGACACGGCGGCAGCTCGTGCAGGTGTAGTCGAACAGCAGCACCATGCGCTTGCTCGATTGCGGATTGCCGCGGTATGGAAAATGCCCGATGTCGATCGAAAGGCCACCGATGTCGACGATTTCGCCACTGCTGGTCATGCCCGCAGACCCAAGATTTGAGGTAGCGGTCGTCTTCTGCGGCAAGAGACTCTGCCAGCCAACCATCAACGCCAGCGCCATGGCGGCTGCGGCCACCCCGAAAGGTTTGATTTCGCGCGGCAGCGATTTTAGTCCAAACAAGGTGCACAGCGAAGCAATCACGCCGACGACATGGGTCAGGCAGCACAACTTGCAGAAAGACTGGATAACGAAGAATTGCAGACAAACGAACCAAATCGCCGCGCCGATCACCATCAGCGAGCCGACGAAAAAGACCCCCTGCCAGAGTTCCGAGCGAGGTTTAAAAATCAACCCGTAGAGCAACACGAGGTAGGTGAACAGGGCCGGAGCTGAAACCGGGATCCCTGGGCTGAGATAGGCCCATGAACTCTTCAATACCAGGTCACAGGAGCGGCCACAGCCCGCGACTGGACCATTTTTAAGGGAACTCCAGAGCAGGTTGGTGGCGAGGATTGCCGCGAGCACAAAAAACGCAATTGCCAGCAGCCGCAGCCCCCCCTGATTCTTCCTAAATTGATTCATACTACTTTGTTAGCACGACACTGCGGAGCTTGGCTAGGCTTTATCATCAAGCTAAGGGGTTGTCAGGAAATAAGTCATACAAAGACGCGCAGGAATTTTAGCCAGCACCAAGGCAGATTTCAGCGATTATAGCGGGCTATTTGAGTTGGAAGCTAACGTGGGTGATAGCCAAAATAACCAGCAGATTGTAGGAGTTATTTACTGACAAGCCCTAAGCTCAGTCGGTGCTAATGTAGCTCGCTTGATATTTTGGGAATCGCCGCCAACAAGCGCTGGGTGTATTCGTGCTGCGGATCCGCCATGAGCGTGTCAGCCTCACCAAACTCGACGATTTTACCGAAATACATCACCGCGATCCGGTCGGAGATGTAGTGCACGACAGAGAGATCGTGCGAGATGAAGATCATCGTCAGGTCGAGCTCGCGCACCAACTTTTTCAGCAGATTCAAGATCTGCGACTGGATCGAAACATCCAATGCCGAGACCGGCTCGTCGGCAATGATCAGCTTTGGCTCCGGCGCGAGCGCACGCGCGATGGCGATCCGCTGGCGCTGGCCGCCGGAAAACTCATGTGGGTACTTTTTCATGAACGCCGGGTCGAGGCCGACGGTGCGCATCAATTCGGCGATGCGGCGATCGAGATCGGCTCCCTTCGACGATGGGTGACGGGTGCGAATTGCCTCGGCGAGGGTGCTCGAGACCGTCATGCGCGGATTGAGCGATGCGTAGGGATCCTGAAAAATCATCTGGAAATCGATGCGCCGCTGCCGCACCTGCTCGCCGCTCAGCTCCGAGATATTGACCCCGTCGAGCACCACTGATCCAGCCGAAGCCGGGATCAGTTGCATGATGGTGCGGGACAAAGTCGATTTCCCACATCCCGACTCGCCCACCAGTCCGAGGATTTCGCCTTTTTCAATCTGCAGGTCAATCCCATCGACCGCCTTGACGGTGTCCACCTGCTTTTTGAACAAGATGCCTTCTTTGACGGGAAAGTGCTTTGCCAAGCCTTTGATTTCGAGAAATGCCATGGCTCAAACTATGGGTGAAAAGCACCGTCGGCACAACCAGATTCGGGCGCTCCTAGCTTGCGAAAAACCTCATCGGCTTCACCCAGCTCGCCTCGCTGCCGACGTCGAACCACCGCCCCTAGATCGGGTTGGCGTAGGTCGGCACGCGATCGTCCAACCAGCGACTCGACTGACTAGATTCAGCTCCATACGAACAAAACTGCACCACACGAGCCCGTTCGTGCAAGCGATTTGCAGAACCACTTTCCCTGCCCCACGGTGGATGCTATCCTTGACACCCGACCTCCGCTAGGAGTTATCAAAAAGATGCTAGTCACTGCCAGAACCCTTGTGCTGCTCGTGATCCTCACGGCTAACAGCTTCGTGTTCGCACAAAACCCACCACCGCCGGTCGCCCCTGCTCCCACGAAGAAGCTTGCCCCGACCCAACCCGAACTCGCAGCGCTGGCGAAGAATCTCAATTCCGATGATTTCAAAACCCGCGAAACCGCCCAAATTATCCTCTCGAAGTTGGCCACCGATCACCCCGGAATAACGATCGATCCGATCCTCGAAAACTACATCGATAGCTCGACCTTACCAGAGGCGCGCTATCGCCTCCGGGCGATCCTCTACAATAGCCGCAGGGCGATCTTCGAGGCCAACCCACCTGGTTTCGTCGGGATCGTGATGAATCCGATCGGACAGTTCGTCATGGTCAGCAGCGTCGTGCCGGGTTCCGCAGCGGAGAAGTTCGGTCTGATAGTACGAGACATGATCGTCAGCGTCGATGGGAACTCATTCTCGTTGGACAGCGAACCGTCCCTCGAATTTTCAGCCTACGTGATGGGGAAGAAGCCAGGGGACAAAGTCGTCTTGAAAATCCTGCGCAACAACGTCGAAAAAGAACTCAGCATCACTCTCGGCAAACGCCCAGACGACCTGATGGACTCCCGCTTCCACGCACGCTTCGATGCCGAGTTCAAGACTTGGCTAGACGAGAACATCGCCCGGCTCAAGGCGAAGGATTAGCAGCTACCCAAAGAGCCTCTTGAACAACGCTCCGCCACTGCGGTAGTTCATGTAAAGCGCCCCCATGGTGAGCACG
>JBLHKE010000463.1:0-6351 GCA_047619485.1 Verrucomicrobiales bacterium
ATCTCAACGCCGTTCGTGCTGGCATCACCGACGACCCGAAAGACTACCGCTGGTGCGGATACAGCGAGGCGGTCGCCGGAGTGAGTCTTGCCCAACAAGGGCTCGCGCAGGCACTAGAAGACCTCAACCCTAACGCGACATGGCGAGACGTCGGCTCGCGCTACCGAAAAGTGATCTTCGGGATTGGCGAGGAAAAAGGGAACACTCGCGAACCAACACACCCCGGCCTATCCCGCGCGGCCATCGCCGAAGTTTTCGCTGCGGGTGGCGAGCTCTCGCTCCCACAGTTGCTCCGCTGCCGGGTGCGTCACTTCACTGACGGCCTCGTGATCGGCAGCGAAGCGTTTATCAACGAATTCTTCAATACGAATTCCGGCAGCTTCGGCAGCGGGCGGAAATCTGGAGCGCGCAAGATCCGTGGCGGTGACTGGGATGGACTGCGCAGCGCCCGGGATCTCACCAAAGTCCCAATCGAACCACCAGACTCCTAGTAGTCCATCACTCCAAACTTCTCGCCGAGCTGCATTGACTCAATGCCCAGCTCTGCGTACAAAAATATACCGAGCCCGCGCTCGCCCCTAGAAAACGCTCTCCTACCTATGTTCGATCCTAGCATTCTCGTCACGCTCCTCCTCCTAGTCATGCTTCAAGCCGTCCTCGGCTTCGACAACCTCCTCTACATCTCGCTCGAATCCAAGCGCGCTCCGGAATCCGATCAAAAGCGCGTCCGCAAGCTCGGCATCATGATCGCCGTCGGCCTGCGAATCGTCCTGCTGCTGCTCCTCACGAGCGTCATCTCCGCGTTTACCAAGCCATTCTTCAAGATCCCTGACAACGGAGTTGTCACCGGAGATTTCAATGTCGAGAGCGTGATCATCCTCTTAGGTGGCGCATTTATTATCTACACGGCGGTCAAAGAGATCTTCCACATGCTCGCGGCACCTAACCTCGGCTACGGCGAGAAAAAAGCAGCCAAGCCCGCTGGACAAGTGATCTTCCTGATCGTGATGATGAACGTGGTGTTCTCTTTCGACTCCATCCTCAGCGCGATGGCACTCGCACAAAAACCGATCCTCGATGCCGCGGGCGAACCGACTGGGCAGACGGAGTACATCCGCTGGGTGATGATCGTCGCCATCCTGATCGGAGGTGCGCTGATGATCGTCCTCGCCGATACAGTCTCGACCTTCCTCGAGAAAAATCGAATGTATGAAGTCCTCGGCCTGTTCGTATTGTTCATCGTCGGGATCATGCTGCTGTCCGAAGGTGGGCACAAAGCGCACCTACACTTCTTCGGCAACCCGATCCACGCGATGAGCAAGACGACATTCTACTTCGTGATCGGGGTGCTGGTCATCGTCGACTTGGTCCAAGGTCGCTATCAGAGAAAGCTGCTTGCACAAAAGGCCGCCGCCAGCGCCGGACACTCCTAAGGGCCTGTCAGTAATTAACTCCTACAGGGCACCTCCGAAAACCTCATGCGGGCTGGAGCTTGATAAAATCCCCGCTGTCTTCGTTGCTAAAGCGCCCACTATCACCAAATAGCTTAGCGTTTATCGCCTCGCCAGCGGGAATTTTCTCTGCGCCCCATTTCCACAGCAGGTTTCCGGAGCTGCCCTGAAGTAAAAGTTGGCCCAAGATACTGGCAACCGAGCCTCCGGGTGGGAAGGGGCAAAGAACTCGGAGCTAAAACTTCCCGTTTCAACTTCGACTTAAACTCCTCAGGGGCTAATCTCGCTGGTGCAGGATTCTTTTGACCCGAGCAGACAAGAGTGTTCGGCTTCCGTACATAAAAATACTCTGCCGGACCAGTGGTGTGACCATAACTGTGAACCTCCGGGCAACAAATCCAGGCACACAAAGTGAGCCAAATATGTCGTCCGTTATGGAAAAAAGTAGTCTGCCTGGCTGATCCAACAGAGTTCCAAAGTATAGGCGAACACTCGATTTTGTCTCGGAAAAATGCACTCTTGCTACGAGTTTTTTTCGATGGCTTTCCGGGCGGGTTTCGGTTTGCATTGTTGATCCATGATGAATATAATAAGCGCGCTTTCTTTTATTGTAATGTTAGTATCAGGCGTTGTTGCTGCGCCGGTCGACGTCTATTTCGGAACCGGGGGGCGCGAGGCGAAGGGGATCTACCGTGGCAAGTTCGATCTGGATTCGGGCAAACTGAGTAACATAGAGCTGGCGGCGGAGCTCAAGTCGCCAGGGTTCTTGGCGAAGCACCCGAGCTTGAAGGTGATCTACGCGGTGGCGGGCGGTGGCGAGGTCGTGGCCTACTCGATCACGGCTGATGGTGGTTTGGAACTTCTTAATATCGGGCAGGTCGGCGATGGTGGCAGCGCGCATATCGCGGTGCACCCATCGGGTCGGATGTTGATGACTGCTCAGTATGGAGGTGGCTCAGTCGCAGTGTTCCGGATCGAGGCGGATGGCAAGCTCGGCGAGCGACTGCAGCTGATCGAGCACGAGGGGGGATCGGGTGTGGTCGGGAAGCGACAGGATTCGCCACACCCGCACTGGTGTGGATTTTCACCTGACGGTGACTATGCGTTCGTTCCCGATCTCGGTTTGGATGGGATCGTGATCTACGAGGTCATGCCGACCAAGGGGGGGGATCCGGGTGGGATCAAGCCAGCCGGGATCGCGATGTCGGTGCCCGGCGGTGGGCCGCGTCACATGCGATTTTCGGTGGACGGGAAATTGGTCTATCTGCTGAACGAGCTTTCACTGTCGGTGACGACCTTCGCTTACGATCCTGGCAAGGGAACGCTGGAGAAGCAGGGCACGGTGGCTGCTCTGAGTGAGGCGGTGAAGGGTAAAGAGACCTTCAACTCGGCCTCGGAAATCCTTGTCCACCCGAATGGGAAGTTCGTCTACTCGGCGAACCGTGGGCATGATTCTGTAACGGCCTACCGGGCGGACCCGGCTACCGGCGAGCTGGAAGTGTTGGAGGTGGAGGCGATCCGGGGGAGTTGGCCGCGCAACATCAATCTTGATCCTAGCGGCAAGTGGTTGCTGGCGGCAGGGCAAAACTCGAACACGATCTCGGTGTTTGCCGTGGATGCGGAGAGCGGGGAACTCAGTTTCCGGCGTGGGGATGTTTGGAATGTGCCGGGTTGTATCTGTATCCTGTTCGGGAGCTAATCGCCTAGGCTCTGACCTTGGCTTTGGCTTCTTCACGGGATCTCTCCTCCCACTCGTCTAGGGTCTCTTTGGTGAAGATGAATTTCTTCACGTCCTCTAGCATGAGGTAGACGCAGGGAATGAGGAGGAGGGTGATGAAGGTGGCGAACAGGATGCCGAACCCGAGCGAGATCGCCATCGGGATGAGGAATTTCGCCTGCAGGTCGGTCTCGAGTAGCATCGGGGTGAGGCCGGCGAAGGTGGTCAACGAGGTCAGGATGATCGGGCGGAATCTGGCCGCACCGGCATTCCAGACGGCTTCGATAAGCCCGTGGCCGTCGTTGCGGTGCCGGTTGACGTAGTCGACGAGCACTAGGCTGTCGTTCACGACCACGCCGCCGAGGGCGACGATGCCGCACATCGACATGATGCTGAGTGGCGTATCCATCAAAATGTGACCGGCTACAGCTCCGACAAACCCGAAGGGGATGACGCTCATGACGATGATCGGCTGGACGTAGCTCCCGAGGGGGATCGCCATCAGGACGTAGACCGCAAGCATGGCAAAGATGAATCCGACGCCCATCTCCGCGAGGCTCTGGCGCTGGTCTTTCTGTTCGCCTTCGAAGGAATAGCTGACACCGGGAAATTTGGCAGCGATCTGGGAGAGGTCTTTTTTGGTGAGCGTCTTTACCACCTCGTTGGCGTCGGCTTTCTTGTCGGTCTTGTCGATGTCGGCGGCGACGCGCACGGCACGCAGCCGGTCGGTGCGCTGGATGGTGGCGAAGCTGCGGCCGAATTCTACCTCGGCGATTTCTGAGAGCGGGATCTCAGTACCATCGGCGGTGCGGATTTTCATCTGCTCGATATTCTCGACCGAGCGGCGTTCGTCGCGCGGGTAGCGGACGAAGACTTTGACTTCGTCGCGACCGCGCTGCAACTGCTGTGCCTCCTCACCGTAGAAGGCATTGCGGATCTGCGAGCTAACATCGGAGAGGCGCAGGCCGAGCGCTTCACCTTGGGGGAGGAGGCGCTTGAGCTTGATCTCGCGCTTGCCGGCGCGGTTACCATCGGTGATATCAATCACCCCGCGGTAGTCACGCAAGCGTTCTTTGACCCATCCGACCGCCTTGTTCACCTGTTCTGAGTCGGTGCCGACGAGTTCTATGTCGATGGCGTTTCCACCGCCAGCGGCTTCGGACTGGAAGGTGAGTTCTACCGCTCCCGGAATCGCTCCTGCCAACTCGCGCCAGACCGCGGCGATCTCTTTGGCGGAGGTTTCGCGGTCGCTGCCTTTGGCGAGCTCGATGGTGACCTCGCCGACGTTGACCCCGGTGGGGGTGATGGGGGTGAAGCCGACCTTGAAGGGCTGGCTGCCGACGCTGGTCAGGGTGCGCAGGACGAGTGGCTTCTCCGGGTCGGTGGTGAAGCGTTCGTTGAGTTTTCCGACCGCCTTTTCGATCTGGATGACGGCGGTGGTGGTTGTCTCGAACGGCACGCCGTTGGGCATGGTGAGCTTCGCGCTGATGATCTCGGCTTCGACTTCGGGGAAGAACTGGAATCTGATGTGGCCTTTGGAGACGAAGGTGATCGTCACCGCAAGGACGGCGATGAAGATGGTGAGGGTGACGTAGCGCGAGTGTAGAGCGAGTTTCAGAACCGGGCGGTAGAATTTTTCGACGAAGACCTCGAGCCCGTTGGAGATGTTCTTCTGCAGACGCATGATCGGTCCGAGTTTACGATTCGGATCAGACGGCCGCAGGCAGGCTAGGTGAGCGGGCAGGATCAGTTTTGATTGGAGCAGCGAGAAGATGAGCGTCGGGATGACGATCAGCGGGATGTTGCGCCAAATTTTTCCGCTGACGCCGCTGACCATCAGCATCGGCGTGAACGCGACGGCGGTGGTCAGGACGCCGAAGATGACGACCACTCCGACCTCGTGGGTGCCCTTCCACGCGGCCTCGCGCGGGTGCTCGCCGCGCTGCATGCGCGCGTAGACGTTCTCACCGACGACGATCGCGTCATCGACGACGATGCCGAGGACGAGGATGAAGGCGAACAGGGTGATCATGTTGATCGAGATATCGACCTGCGGCATCATCCAGATGGCGCCCGCGAACGAGACCGGGATACCGACGGAGACGAGGAAGGCGAGACTCGGGCGAAGGAACAGGGCGAGCACGATAAAGACGAGTGCCAGGCCCATCAGCCCGTTGCGTTTGAGCAGGTCGAGGCGCCCGGCGAGCATCACCGAGGTGTCGTTCCACACCTCCACGGTGACGCCAGTTGGCAGGTCCCTGCGGGCCTGTTCCAGGTAGTTTTTGACGTCATTGGCGACCACGAGCGTGTCCTGGTCACCGACCCGGAAGACGTTGACAACGACTGCTGGAGCACCCTCGAAGCGACTGGTGAGATCGATGTCCTCGAAGCCGTCAATGATGGTGGCGATGTCACGCAGCTTGACGACCGTTCCGTCGTCGCGCGAGATCAGGGTGATGTCGCCGAATTCCTCCTCGGTGTAGCGTTTGCCCTCTGCCTTGATGAGGACTTCGCCAGCATCGGTGCGCACGGAACCGCCGGGGAGATCGAGGGATGAGGCTCGTACCGCATTGGCTACTTGGCTCAATGTCAGTTGGTAGGCACGCAAGGTGTCCTCAGATACCTCGATAGAGATCTCGTAGGGCCGGACGCCATAGAGTTCGACTTGGGTAATCTCTTTCTGGTTGAGGAGTCCGTCGCGGATGTCTTCGGCGAAGGCTCGCAAGGTTTTCTCATCGGTGTTGGCGGAGACGGCAACCGAGAGCACTTGGGATTTGATGAGCACCTCTGCGATGATCGGTTCCTCGGCGTTCTCGGGGAAGGAGTCGATGGCATCGACCTGCGCTTTCAGGTCGTCCATGACATTGCGAACCTTGTATCCGTTGGCGGTTTCGACGATGACGACACCGCGGTTCTCGGTGGAGGTTGACTTGATGCGATCGATGCCATCGACGCCCTGGATGGCCTCCTCGATGGGGATGCAGATGCTCTTTTCTACTTCCTCGGGGCTGGCGTTGGGATACGGCACCAGGATGGTGATAATATCGGTCGCCGTCTCGGGGAAAATCTCCTTTTTCAGTTTGAACCAGGTGGTGATGCCGAGCAGGAGGATGCCTGCCATGATGAAATTGGCGGCGACGTGGTTTCTCGAAAACCAGTAGATTAACTTCTCCATTCGGGTGG
>JBLHKE010000464.1:0-6350 GCA_047619485.1 Verrucomicrobiales bacterium
AAGACGACCAGGAATGGATCCTCTACGGCGAAGGTGGTGACCCCGATGATGCCTACAGCGATGGCGAATGGTATGGTGTGCAGGGCTTCTTCGACTGGATGGAGACGAAGGCCTACAAGATGCACGTGCGCGTCTTCCTTAGCCGTTATCGTTCCTACACCACCTGCCGCGACTGTCGTGGGAGGCGCTTGCAACCCGACTCGCTCAACTTTCATATCAAGGGCAAGATGCTACCCGAACTTTGGGTTTTGCCGGCCGACGAGTTGTTGCAGTTTTTCGAAGGCATCGCCGATCCTCCCAGTGATAAGACGACGAAGCTCTTACTGAATGAGATTCGTTCGCGCCTGCAGTATCTGATTCGTGTTGGCCTTGCCTACCTCGATCTCAACCGCCCGACGCGCACCCTGTCCGGTGGAGAGATCCAGCGAGTGAATCTCACGACCTGTCTTGGTGCGTCGCTAGTGAACACTTTGTTTGTTCTCGACGAGCCATCGATCGGTCTCCACCCGCGCGATACCACTCGGCTCATTGGCGTGATGGAAGATCTTCGTGACAAGGGCAACACGCTTGTGGTGGTTGAGCACGAGGAGGCGGTGATCCGCGCGGCGGACAACCTAGTCGACATCGGGCCGGGGCGTGGTGAGGGCGGTGGAGAACTCATCTTCTCCGGTACGCCTGCAGAGATCCTCAGCCAGAAATCATCGCTCACCGGAGCCTATCTGAGTGGGGTGAAATCGATCGCAATACCCGCTAAGCGCCGCAAGCCGAAGCGCGGTCAGCAGATCAAAATCAAGGCAGCTGCCGAGAACAACTTGCGCAAGATCGACGTGTCGATCCCGCTAGGCGTGTTCTGTTGTGTGACCGGGGTCTCTGGTTCTGGTAAGTCGACCTTGATTCACAAGGTGCTCTACGAGAATCTGTTGCGACTTTCAGGCGAGACCAGTGATGAGGAGCCCGGGAAGTGTAAGAGCGTCACCGGGGCGGAAAAATTTGGCCAGGTGGTGATGGTCGATCAGTCGCCGCTCTCGCGCACGCCGCGCTCGACACCGGGCGTCTACACCGGAGCCTTCGAATTGATCCGCAAGCTGTTCGCCACGACCGAGGATGCCAAGGCGGCGGGGCTGACGATGGGTTATTTTTCGTTCAACTCCGGTACCGGTCGATGTGAGCGCTGTTGGGGAAATGGTTTCGAGAAAATCGAGATGCAGTTCCTCAGCGATATCTTTGTGCGCTGTCCGGAGTGCGAGGGTCGCCGCTATGGTCCCGAGGCGATGACCCACACGCTATTCGGAAAGAACATCGCCGAGGTATTGGAATTTACGGTGACGCGGGCGATCGAGTTCTTCACGCAGATCGACAAGAAAATGGCGGTGCAGGTCGTGAAGAAGCTCCGGGTTCTGGAGGATGTCGGGCTCGGCTACCTGCGCTTGGGGCAACCACTCAACACTTTGTCTGGTGGTGAGTCGCAGCGACTGAAATTGGTCGGCCACTTGCTCGAGGGGCAAAGTGGCAAAAACGGTGACCTGCTGATTTTCGATGAGCCGACGACCGGGCTCCACTTCGATGACATCCGCATGTTGTTGGAAGTGTTCCAGCGGCTGGTCGACTCCGGCAATAGCTTGCTGGTGATCGAACACAACCTAGACGTGATCAAGACCTCAGACCACGTGATCGACCTCGGCCCTGAAGGCGGTATCGGTGGCGGCGAGCTGGTTGCGGAGGGAACTCCTGAAGAGGTGGCGAAAGTTAAAACTAGCCATACCGGGCGCTACCTAGCAGCGGAATTCGCTGGCGAAGTGGCTACCCTGAGAGCTGCGGAAGCTCCTGCGGCTTATCATGTTGCAAAGGCAGATCCGGGCGGCGCCATCACGGTGCACGGGGCGCGTGAGCACAACTTGAAGGGGATCGACGTCACCATCCCGCACGACCAATTCACGGTGATCACCGGCCTGAGTGGTTCGGGGAAATCGACTCTCGCGTTCGACATTCTCTTCGCAGAGGGACAGCGGCGCTTCCTCGATAGCATGTCGACCTACGCGCGCCAGTTCGTGCAGCAACTCGAGAAGCCGGATGTCGATCACATCACCGGGTTGCCACCGACGGTTGCGATCGAGCAACGCATCTCACGCGGCGGCGGTAAGTCGACCGTGGCCACCGTGACCGAGTCCTATCACTTCCTGCGACTGCTGTTTTCCAAAGTCGGTGTGCAGCACTGCCCGGACTGCCAGGTGCCGGTGGTGGCGCAGACCTTGACGGCGATTGAGAAGATCGTGAAGGCGGCGATCGGTAGAGGCGCGGTGAAGCTAATGGCACCGGTGATCAAGGCGCGCAAAGGATTCCATACCGATGTCGCCGAATGGGCGGGGCGCCAGGGATTTGAAACCTTGTGGGTCGATGGCGAGTTCAAAGAGGTCGAGGGATTTCAGAAGTTGGAACGCTTCAAGGAACACACCATCGATGTGGTGGTGGCTGAATTTAAGAAAGGCAAGGCGACCGCACTGCGCGAGGCGATCGAACAGGCGATGAAAATCGGCAAGGGCACCGCGCGACTGATCGATGCGAAAGGGAAAACCACCGTGCTCAGTTCGGAGATGTCCTGCCCGGGTTGTGATCGCGCCTTTGAGGAACTCGACCCGCGCTTGTTCTCTTACAACAGCCCGCATGGCTGGTGTCCGGCGTGTCGCGGTCATGGGATCACGCACGTGAAGACGGCACGCTGGCGCCGTCGTGAGTCGGATGCGGAAAATGCGCTAGTCGCTGAGGTTGAGGAGGAAGCGAAGCTCGAACGGGCGGCAATCGAGGATCTCTCCGTGTGTCCAGAGTGCTACGGTGCGCGCCTCAACGAGGTCGGGTTGAACGTCCACCTGCAGGGCTTGACGATCGGCGGGTTGACCGGGCTATCGGTGAATGCTGCTCGCGCGGTGATTGAATCGTTCAAGTTCATTGGCAACGAGAAGCTCATCGCCCAAGACATCTTGGTTGAGATCAGCCAGCGCCTGAAGTTCTTGGAGGAGGTTGGCTTAGGATACCTCGAGTTGAATCGTTCCGCGACGACGCTCTCCGGCGGGGAGTCGCAGCGCATTCGTCTGGCGGCGCAGTTGGGATCGAATCTGCGCGGTGTTCTGTATGTGTTAGACGAACCGACGATCGGCCTGCACCCGCGCGACAACGCCAAGCTGTTGGACACGCTGGTGGCGTTGCGCGACAAGGGGAACTCGCTGGTCGTGGTGGAGCACGATGAAGACACGATGATGCGCAGCGACCACGTGATCGATCTCGGGCCCGGTGCGGGGATGTTCGGTGGTGAGATCGTCTACGATGGCAAGCCGAGTCCATTGTTTTCGGGCAAGGCCAAGGGCATCAAGAATTCGCCGACCGCCAAGGCCTTCGCTGAACCAATGGTTCATCCGGTGCATGGCGAGCGGCGCAAGTTGCCAGCAAAGACGGCCAAGACTGGCTGGCTGAAGGTTAGGGGAGCGAGTGCCAACAACTTGAAGAATGTCGATGTCGATATCCCGCTCGGGCGGCTGACGGTGATCTCGGGGATCTCTGGTTCTGGAAAGAGTTCATTGATGCGGGGGGTGATCGCACCCGGCGTCGAGGCGGTGGTCAGTCGCAAGCGCCCGACCAAGGCGAAGAAGTACAAGAGCCTCACGGGCGCCAAGGAAATTCAGGCGATCTACGAGGTCGATCAGACCCCAATCGGTAAGACATCGCGTTCGACTCCCGCGACTTACGTCAAGGTGTTCGACGAGATTCGCAAGCTGTTCGCCGCGCTGCCAGCCTCCAAAGTGCGTGGCTACACGGCGAGCCGCTTCTCCTTCAACTCCGAGGGGGGACGCTGTGAGACCTGCAAGGGTAACGGCCAGATCAAGCTCGAGATGGCATTTCTTCCGACGAGTTATGTCCCGTGTGAAGACTGCAGTGAGATGCGTTACAACGGTCCGACCTTGGAGATCGATTACAACGGCAAGAACATCGGTGAGGTGATGAGGATGACGATCGAGGAGGCGGCGGATTTCTTTGCGGCACACACGAAGATCCACCGCACGCTGTCGCTGTTGCGCGACACCGGTTTAGGGTATTTGCAACTCGGACAGCCCAGCCCTACGCTCTCCGGTGGAGAGGCGCAGCGCATCAAATTGGTGACGCAGTTGACCCGTGGTGTCGGTCGATCCCAGACGGCGAAGATGAAAGGCGACCCGCGCGGTTTCAAGAGCCTCTACCTGATCGAGGAACCGACCATCGGCCTACACATGGCGGACGTGCGTCGGTTGTTGGAAGTGTTGCACGCGCTGGTCGATGACGGACACACGGTGATCGTCATCGAGCACAACCTCGACATCATCGCCGAGGCGGATCACCTCATTGATATCGGGCCGGAAGCTGGCGATGCCGGCGGGACGATCGTCGCCAAGGGGACACCGGAGCAGGTCGTGAAATCGAAGACCAGCCGGACGGCGGAGTTCCTGAAGAGGGTGCTGCCGTAACTTCGATTTCAAAATCGAAGCTCATCGTGCTCGGATTTCGTGCTTGGGCACTGCTCTTCGATTTTTAAATCGAAGTTACGTCATCGCCTGCGGCGAGTGGGTTTTCCGACAGCCTCTCCAGTTCGAGATGGAGATGGAGATGGGAATCGGCAAAGAGGCGCAGCGCAGCCTGGGGTTGAAGCCCTGACCAAGCATGTCGACTTCCACGGCGTTGTAGATTTCAATCCGCTACTGCCTGAGGATTTGCTCTGCCTCTGTACGTGGTTTCTCGTCATTGATCTCTTTGGCCCACTCGCGCGCTGCTCCCGAATCGATGCGAGCGGTGTATTCGTTGATGTCGATCTCGACCCAGCCGTAGTGCGTGTTGCCAGCGATGTCGAATTCGACTCCGAGGTAGTTGATACCTCCGAGGAAGTTGCCGCCGCAGAATTGACCGCCACTGCTGAAGCAGCCCGACATGACTGCCCCTCTAGTTCACACCATGTTATCTTCCGGAGTTGCGCCAATGAATGAGCCCTCGGAAAGGTCTGCCGCATAGAATGTTCCGAAACTATCGAACGAGAGAAACCGATTGGGTGCTTCCGGCCGGACGTTGATCTGAGTGGATCCACCTGGAATCACAAAATCGATCGTATTGTCTTCATTGAGATCTAATTCTATCGGTGGTGCGGAAGAATTGTTCGCGACTGTGGGAGGAGAAGCAGGAACTGTCAGCACGACCGATGCCTGTAGGGGCAACGTAGCGAAGAGGCACAGGTTGAACCAGATACAAACCAAGGTCTTGGTAATACTGACCAGAGCCATCAACACACATTCAAACGATTTCCTCATCTATCATTTTCCTCGGTTCCGACGATTCATGCTTCAGTCGTATCCATGTCAACTACTCGTGGCGGAACTCATTGATGTAGACGAATGCCAAAACGCCGGAGACGAAGAAGCCTTTGCCGACGCCCTCGAGTGCGTAGTCGAGTGAGTAGTAGCGCAGCGCGAAGATCCAGGCCGCGCCGACGACCAGCGAGATCCCGATGACAAACACGCCGAGTGGGGAGACGTCGTGACGTAGCGATCCGCGCGCTTCGCCGATTTTCTTGAAGTAGTATTTGATGGTGAGGACGAGGATGAGGAAGGAGAAAATGTCGAACTGGTCACTCAATTGTGGGACGAGGATGAAGGCGTCGTAGACACCGTGGATCAGAACCACGGCGACGAAGGTTGCGACCATCTCTTCCCAGCAGCGTTTTGGGTAATGATAGAAGCGGCAAAGCGCTAGGCCGAGCAGACCGGTGAGGGAGATGTGCAGGAAGGCCGCACTGACCATCCGCGGGAAGGCTTCCTTCGGGCCGGCGCTATCGAAGTAGCCGATGTTTTCGACCGTCGCGAACCCCAGTCCAACACAGCCGGCGGCAATCAAGATCTCGAGCGTGGTGCGGCGCTTGGCGATGAAGGGGACGAAGGGCAGGAACAGGATGATCTTTGCGAGTTCCTCGCGCAGGCCGATGCCGCTGATGCAGTAGATGAGGTCGTTGACCAACTCGCCATTCTGCACGAAGCCGAAAACCTCCTCCTGCCAGACGATGAAAACGCGCGTCAGGGGGACCGACAAGCAGCCAGCGATGAGCGCTAGCCCGAACAGTAGCAGCACTGGGGATCGCAAGCGATCGACGCCACCGAGCTTTGAGAGGATGATGAACCACACGAGGCTGGCGAGGATCCCGAGGGGCAGGGCGCGTTTCGAGAAGATCTCGGTTTCTAGTCGGAAGGTACCCGAGGCGAGCAAGCCGAGGTCGGGGAGGCGGGTGCCGAGCTGCACTGCGTATCTCGGAGAGACCAGTTTGCGGAAGCTATCGGCCTCCAGCA
>JBLHKE010000465.1:0-6342 GCA_047619485.1 Verrucomicrobiales bacterium
AAAAGGCGATGAACTGAAGAAGGGGATCGAGGCCATGACCGATGCAGATGCGAAAGCGGCCGCTGAAGCCGAAATGGAAAAAATCAAAGCAGCAGGTGAGGCTTACAAAAATGTGATCACTGATTCGCTGATTGTCTCTGATCGGGTTTACATCAATTCGATTTCAGATGGCAACAAAAAGTCAGGCAAACTCAGCCTAGGACATGCTGGTCATGGCCCCACATCAATCGGGCCAGAATACAGTTTTGGTCTTTCGATCGCAGAAAAGATTGATGGACCGATTCTGCTGATCAAGACCTCATGGGGTGGTAAGTCGCTGAATTATGATTTTCGGCCGCCTTCAGCTGGCGAATACCAATTGGATGAAAAACAAAAAGCGAGTGCCAAAGCTGATGAGATCAAGAAGAATGCCAGCCTCAATTACCGCATGATGAATGAAGCCGTCCATCAAGTTCTAGACAACCTCAAGGACAATCACCCTGCCTATGACCCGGAAGCGGGTTATGAGATCGCCGGTTTTGTCTGGTTCCAAGGCTACAATGATCAATTTTCGGACGCCTTTCGCGACAACTATAAGGACAACATGATCAACTTCATCAAAGACGTGCGCAAAGAGTACAAAACACCGGAAATGCCGTTCATTATTGGTGTCTTAGGCACGGGTCAGACAAAGGAGAAAGTGGCTGAAAACGCAGTTTCTGTCGGCCAACGTGAAGCCGCAAAAGCTCCTGAATTCAAAGACAACGTCCTGGCGGTTGAGAGCTACACAGAGTACGCCCTCGATTCCCTCGAGGTTTTTAACAAGGGTTGGGCGAAGCATTTCCTCGAGTGGGACACCGTTGGCAGCGACCGCCCTTATCACTACCTGGGCAGTGGGAAGTTCTTTGTTCGCTTAGGCGACTCGTTCGCAACGTCGATGGCCGAACTGATCGCGAAACAGAAATAGAGATGGTGACCTGTAAACTTAGAATGGTACCTGCGGCAATGATCGCCGCCGTCCTGCTCGTCCAGGCGCAGCCGAGCGGTGCAGACACGGTCTACATGATCGGGAACAGCTTTACGCACAATTGTCAGCCGTATAGTGTCTCGGAGCTCGCCAAGCAGCATTCGAAGAAGTTGACGATAGGCGCACACATAAAGTCCGGGTCACCGGTTCATAACATCTGGGGGAACCCCGATAACGGGCGCGAGATCAGCGAGGAATTCGGCAAATATCGCGATGCGCTGGCGAAGCACCAGTGGGATATCGTGACACTCCAACCGTTCTACAAACGACCGTACGGAGGCCTTCCGCAATCGACGATGCAGACAGACATTGATTCGATTCTTCTGTTCATCAAACTGGCTCGCGAGAACCCCGCAAACAAAGAGACGAAATTCTATCTCTATGCAAGTTGGCCGTTCCTGTGGACAGGCAAGCCGCTCCAAAGCGCCTGGAGCACGGCCACTAAGGACGAACTGACGACCGCTACATCCCACCAGAGTGACTACTTCGAACATCTCGCGACACGCCTGAGAGCGCTGACCGACGCTGAAATTCACTTGATTCCGATTCCGGAAGTGATGTGCGCGTTTGATAAGAAGATGCAAGCGGGCAAGGTGCCCGGCATCAGTTCAATCAGCGAGATCATGGGAGACAAGCTGCATCTTGACGCAGGGCTCGGCCATTACCTGGCGGGAGCAACCGTCTATGCGACGCTCTGCGGCGTGAACCCCGCAGGCCTTGTCAAACCGGAGGGTCATTACGACGCAGAGAAAGATGGCCTCTTCACGGCAGAAACACTCAAAGTCCTTCACGAGACGATTTGGGAGGTTGTTTCCAAGAATGCCTACACGGGCGTCTCGACCGAGCCGAAGCAGTAGGTCAGGTGGGATAGGCTGATATCATGATGAAGAACATTGGATTTGGAAGCGTTGTAGTCGGACTTCTTATTGCTTGTATGGTTGCCACGATCCCGGCAACCGCGGCCCGGCCAAATGTCATCGTGATTTTGGCCGACGACTTGGGGTATGGCGACACCAGCCTGTTCGACGGTTGGGTCAAGACCCCGCAGATCGAACGCCTCGCCTCCGAGGGGCTGACCTTCACGGATTTCCACACCAACAGCTCGGTGTGCAGCCCGACGCGTGCGGCATTTCTCACCGGTCGCTACCAGCAGCGCGTGGGGATCATCGATGTGATCGCCCGGCATCTGGACACGCCCGGACTGGAAGCCACCGAACTGACCATTCCCCGATTGATGAAGCAAAACGGTTACCGCACCGGCCTGTTCGGCAAGTGGCACCTGGGCATGGAAGCGAAATACAATCCGATCCATCATGGCTTCGATGAGTTTGTCGGTTACCTCGATGGCGGGGCAGATTACCACAATCATGGGGACTGGTACAATGGCCTGACGCGGGAGAAGATCGAGGGCTACACCACCCATTTGATCACGGATCACTCGATAGGTTTTATCAAAGAGAACAAGGACAATCCGTTCTTCCTCTATGTGTCCCATGAAGCGGTGCACCTGCCCTTCCAGACGCCGGCCGACACGATGGAGAACCGGTCGAAAAAGAAACTAAGCTCCAAGGATATGTGGGATCCCAAGCGGATCCGGCCCAAGTACAAGATCATGTTGGAAGAGATGGACAAGGGGATCGGCCAGATTTTGGACACGGTGCGGAGCGAGGGCCTGGCGGAGAATACCTTGATCTTCTTCTTTTCCGACAATGGGGCGATCAGTGCCGGTGGGTCTAATAAGCCGTTCAGGGGTAGCAAATTCAGCAACTACGAGGGCGGGCATCGCGTTCCCGCCATTGCCTGGTGGCCCGGGAAAATTGCCGCGGGCACGAGCACGGATGCCATCACCATGGGCATGGATCTCTTGCCGACGATCATGGATTTCACCGCGATCCCCGTGCCCGAGACACGCAGGCTCGACGGTACCAGCCTGGCTGAACTCATCCTCAGGCAGGCCGACTTTCCTGATCGCAAACTCTTCTGGGGCTATGAACCCAAGCTCGGCACGGCGATGCGAGATGGACATTGGAAGATGCAGACCAAGGGCGATGTCGTCGAGTTGTACGATTTGAATAAAGACATCAAGGAATCAATCAACGTTGCGGACCAGCACCCCAAACGTGCAGCTGAAATGAAGGCCGCCATCGAGCAATGGAAGCGCGGCGTATCGGGGCAACATGAGGCGACCGGCGATCCGCCCGAAACAAGAGACGATTACCAGAATGGAAAAACGAAACATGATTAGAATCAACCAATTGAAGAACGGCAGCGGAGGTCTGATGACACTGCGATGGTTTGGACTGGCCATCATCTTATGTGCCGTGACCGGCGCGGCTCACGCCAAGGAGGAACAGAAGCCCGAGTTTCGCTTTGCCCGCATCCTCAGTGATGGGATGGTTCTCCAACAGGAGAAACCGATCAAGATCTGGGGCTGGGCGAAACCCGACACACAAGTGGCCGTGACTCTGACGCAGGACGCCGCCACCGGAACCGCCGCCGTGGAGGCAGCCGTCCAGTCTGGTACCCGCAAGGGAGTCGCCGGGAAAAGCAGCGATGACTACGCGGTGAGCATGCGCTACGAGGAAACGAATCCACCGAAATTCGTCTCGCAATCCGTCGAGGCGACTGCCGGGGCGGATGGCAAATGGACGGTGACTCTCGCCTCCGCCAAGGCGAGTTTCCAGGCAACCTGGATCATTGCGAAAAGCAGTGGGGAGACGCTGGCCGTGGAGAATGTACTGATCGGCGAAGTCTGGGTCTGCGCGGGGCAGAGCAACATGGGGTGGGGGAATTTTAACCGCAAGGATCGGGTCGCCGCTTCGTCGGACTTCCCCGGCATGCGCTACGTGGCATGGCACGATTCGTACTACAAGCCGCTCGACGATGTCCGCAGCAACATCCGCTGGCAGGAGTGTTCGCCGGAGGCCGCCAAGGAATTTTCCGCAGTGCCCTATCTCTACGGAATGTTCCTGCATCGCTACCTGAAGGTTCCGGTCGGCATCATCAATGTTGCGCGCGGCGGAACGACAGGCGACACCTGGTGCCTGCGCGAGGAACTCGACGGCCTGCAGCACATCACGGTGAAAGAAAGCCTCCGCAAATATGACGCCGAGACAGCTATCTGGGACAAGCCGGCCGAGGTGAAGCGCATCATGGCCGCGTGGGAGCAGGCGGTGGCCGACAAGAAGGTCGAGCACGAGAAGGCCGTGGCGTCCGCGAAGGCGGAGGGTAAGAAAGAGCCGCGCCTGCGCTTGCCGAAGGAGCCTGCTGATCCGCGTAGTGGGTGGAGTCCGCCAGCGGCGCTGTTCAATGCAACCGTGGTGCCGATCCGCCATCTCGGGGTGCGCGGGGTGCTCTACTACCAGGGCGAGAACAACGTCTTCGGGCGCTGGACTCGCTACGAGCACACCTTTGCCAAGGTCCCGGTTTCGTTCCGCAAGGCGTTCGGCGATGAGAACCTCCCCTTTGGCTGCATCAGTCAGCCGGGATGGGGAACCTTCGGCACCGACCCTGAACTCGAAACCGTGACGGGTGGCTACGCCATGATCCGCGACATCCAACGGCGCGCACTGAAGGGCGATCCGAATGCCGGGATGATCGCAACCTATCCGACCGGGAATTCCTACATCCACCCGGGAGAAAAATTCCCGGTGGCCGAGTATGCCTCGCTCTGGTCGCTCGCCAAGGTCTACGACCAAGCGATCGTGCACCGCGGTAACCAGTTCGAAAAGATGGTGATCAAGGACGGCAAGGCCTACGTCTACTTCGACTCCGATCCGGTGGTCTACGAGCAGTGGAAGCACATCGAGAACAACGCCTCGTGGCAGGTCCTGCCGCAACCCCGCCAGGGTAGGGCATCCATCGAAGGCTTCATCATCGCCGGCAATGACCGCCGTTGGTATCCCGCCAAGGCACAGGAGAAGCGCGTTGATGGCACCTGGACGATCGAGGTCCTGAGCGATCTGGTGGCCGAGCCGGTGGCCGTCCGCTACGGCTGGGCCAACTGGCCGACCGGAAACCTGGTCGGACGCGAACGCCTCCCGGTCCCGACCTTTCGCACTGACGATTGGCCGATCGTCGAGGGTGTGAGCTACTCGGAGGAGGCCAAGAAGGCTTCTGACGAAAAGATCAGGGTGATGCAGGAAGAGGGGAAGAGGTTCGCCTTTGACCGCAAGCTGCGGCAACTGCAGATCGATCTGCCCAAGCTGGAGACTGACCTCTACAAGGGCGACGCTAAGAAGCAGTTAGAGAGCAAGCTCGCCCGGATCGAGACCATTCTGGATGAACTGCAGAAGGATCCGTGGCTTTCGAAAAAACTAGAAGGCTCTTTCCCCACAGCGGTGGAAAAGGTCAAGGCAATACGCAATGCCTTGCGTCATAGTGAAGCACACGAATAGAAACGAACGACGAAGACCATCGCACACGCCGTGCGTCGATGCTTTTGCGAAGCAGGGCAGGCGCTTCACAAATGGCTATGCGCTGCCTGCCGGTGTGTTCGCCGACGCGAGCCATCTTGACCGGCCAGTCCGGCGCGCTTGCACCTGCTGCACCATGGCCGGTTCACACAGGAGGAGTCGAGGAGACTTAGACGGTTCAGGGCGGAATGGCACGTAGATAAGGCGCACCCTCGCCGAATAATGCATGGCACAGCAGAAGCTTTCAAAAAGCACCAGAGACTGCTGGAGCTGGAACGTAGAACGAACGCCTCGTTCGTTCTGGGAAATCACGGCCCCGCAGGAAGGGGCCAAGATTTCCCCGCCTGCAATCCACGCGAGTAGCAGCCAACAGAAAATGATCACCTCAAACGACGCACTTTGCCTGGGGAGCCTGCGAGCGGAAGAGGGTTCGAACTGATGGAACGTTGCGGCTATCACGCACAGGGACGTTCGCGGATCATCGCTCCGCTCGATCCGAACGAACGGAGGCGTTCGTTCTACCGCGACGACATCAACCGATGGCGGATGCCATCCCGATGCCGAGAGATCCAACCGGCTGGCACTCGGGAGAATGCCGTTAACTACGTGCCATTCGGGTCAGGACGGAATGGCACGTAGATAAGGCGCACCCTCGCCGAATAATGCATGGCACAGCAGAAGCTTTCAAAAAGCACCAGAGACTGCTGGAGCTGGAACGTAGAACGAACGCCTCGTTCGTTCTGGGAAATCACGGCTCCGCAGGAAGGGGCCAAGATTTCCCCGCCTGCAATCCACGCGAGTAGCAGCCAACAGAAAATGATCACCCCGAACGACGCACCTTGCCTGGGCTGCCTGCTAGCGGGAGAGGGTTCGAACTGATGGAACGTTGCGGCGATCGCGCACAGGGACGTTCGCGGATCA
>JBLHKE010000466.1:0-6337 GCA_047619485.1 Verrucomicrobiales bacterium
GGAAATAAGTCATACAAAGATGCGCAGGAATTTTAGCCAGCACCAAGGCAGATTTCAGCGATGATAGCGGGCTATTTGAGTTGGAAGCTAACGCGGGTGATGGCCAAAATAACCAGCAGATTGTAGGGCACCTCCGGAAACCTGCTGTGGAAATGGGGCGCAGAGAAAATTCCCGCTGGCGAGGCGATAAACGCTAAGCTATCTGGTGATAGTGGATGCTTTAGCAACGAAGACAGCGGGGATTTTATCAAGCTCCAGCCCGCATGAGGTTTTCGGAGGTGCCCTGTAGGAGTTATTTACTGACAAGCCCTAAGTGCAGTACCGCTACTCCCCTGCTGGCTCCTCTTCGGCAGTTGGCTTCTCTTCGGCAGCTGGCTCCTCTTCGGCAGTCGGCTTCTCTTCGGCAGCTGGCTTCTCTTCGGCAGCTGGCTTCTCTTCGGCAGCTGGCTTCTCTTCGGCAGCTGGCTTCTCTTCGGCAGCTGGCTTCTCTTCGGCAGCGGGTTCCGCCTCTATTCGAGCATCGGCTTTCTCGCGCTTCTCGTCCTCGAGCATTTTCTTAATGGCATCGTTTACTTCGCGCTGTTTCTGCTGCTCGATGACGGCGGCCTCTTGCTTCTTGCGCTCAGCAATTACCATCGGATCGTTGGGATCTACTGAGATCGGTTGGGTTGTGGCGGTGAGTCCTCCACCGGGGCGCCCCGGGTTTGGATTGCCCGGGTTGGCTGCTGCCGCTGCCGCGGCTGCTGCCGCTTTTTTCTTGTCATCTTCGGTCTTGATGAGCTCGCCGCGTTTCTTGATGATCGGTTCGACCAACCAAGAATCGACTAGGTAGATTTTGCCAGCGAATTGCTTTTCCTTGGCAAGTTTCTCAGTGAGGCGCTCGTGATCGTCGCGCTGTTTCTGGCGCGCAGTTTTCTCGGCCTCCTGCGTGGCTTTCTCTTCGTCACTAAGCTCTTTCTCGGCCTCCGCATCGACCTCTGGTTCCGGCGCTGGTGGCTCCGAGATCTCTGCGCTGATCTCGTAGCTCAAGTGGTACTTACTGTCGTCGGTCTTGTTGCCGATCTTGACCACATACTTGAAGTATTCGAAGGTGTCGACGGTGGCAGTGACGGCTTTGTCGAGTCCGGTCTTCTCTGGTTTCGCCTCATCACCGACGACGTAGTCCGAGAAATTCGCGCTGGCGAAGATACTACTGAGCGAACCGAGCTTCGATGGCTCGAGCTCTTCGTCACCCTGCGGGTCCTCTAATGCTAGGGTCGATCCATCCGTCTCGCGCAACAGCGTGAAGCTGTCTTCGGGCTTCTCGTGTTGCACTGCGATACTCTTGGATTTCTGAATCCGGAAAAAATCTTTCTCGAGCCAGGCCGATGCCTTCGTCTCGAGGTTGCGGATCACGGTGGAGACGACATACACGCTACCGTCAGCAGTCTTGACGAAGCGCCCAGTGCGGCCGGCGCTGTCGTAGTTGCCACCGAAAATCAGGCTACGCTTCTGATCGCCAGCTGTGATCTCAACGACGGTTCCTGCTCCGGAGCCACCCGGGCCGGCCTCGTCAGGATGGAGGAGCGTGAGCGCCTTTAGCGCAGATTCCCCCCGACTCTTGCGGCTCTCAGCAATCTTCAGATCTTTGATGCTAAACAGCAGCCCGCGCACCTTGTTGGCGTCGGCTTGGTAGTTCTCGCGCTCGGCCACGACCCAATCGTCGCCCTGCAGGTCGAGGTTGACCGCCTGGCCGGTCTTCGAGATTGTCAGCTTGGTGACGTCGGCAACCTTGAAGTCGTCGATGGCGCGTTCGCCAATCTTGATGATCTCTTCATCACTGATCGAATCTTCGCGCTTCTGGCTGACCATGAAATAGACACCGCCGGCGATAGCGACGAGGATGGCTAGGATACTTACTTGTTTTGGGTTCATCGTTGCGGGTAGGGCGTCTGGTTGATTCTAGCGGGCGGAGGTCGCGAATTTTCTCACGAGCAAGTGGCCGACGGCCACGATGATGACGAGGAATGGGATGAGGGCGATGTTGAGCCATTTCCACTTGGCCTCTAGGCTGTCGATGCCTTTGCGCAGTTCGCGCCGTAGGTCGACGATGCGCCTGCTGGTCTTGATGCGCTCCTCGTCATAGTTGTTGACGATCTCGAGGTCGGCGACATCCACCTTCTCCCCCTGTTCCTGCTTCGCGCGGATCTCGCGGTACTTGCGCTCGGCGGTGTTGCGCTTGGCGATCATCTCGTCGTATTCCTTCTGCGCCTCCTTGGCGGTCTCCTTGGTGAGTTCCTCATACTTGGTGAACGGGCGGGTGTTGTCGCCGCGGCTGCGCACCTCCAATAGGTCGGTGTTGCCAGCGAGGAAACTGACCAGGTTCGAGACCAGGGCGAGGTTGCCGTTCGGCGGCGGCATCTCGAATTGCTGGCCGCCGAAGTTGGCAAGCTGCGCCGCGTTCGCGTCGGTGATCATGTCGGTGTCTGCGATGAGGATGACGGTGCTGTTCTTGCTAGAAGACTTGAGGAAATTCTCGGCGGCCTTCTCGTCCTCCGGTTTCTCTTCCGCAGCATCGCCGCCGGTCTCTGCTTCGGCGCTCGAATCTTTCGGTGGTCCGTCAGGGAAGGCGGTTTCGAATTTACCCTGCAGTTGCACGATGAGTTCCTGTGGGCTGGCGCTCGCCTGCATGTTATTCAAGGTAGAGCGAGCAGTGTTTTCATCACCGAACAGCACGTGCGGACTGATGGCCCCAGCGTTCTCGGAACTCTCGACGAGCACCTGCTTTGTCAGGCCTGATTTCGGATTGCCGTAGAAGGCGCCGGCGAAGGACATCTCGATGTAGCTGACCTGCTTGGTGGCGGCGGACTCGCTGCTAATCCCCTTGGCAGGGATGCCGAGGAACACCGGGTTGGGCCGTCGGCGGTTCACGTAGCGGCGGTCGGCGATGACGTTGACGCTCTCGAACTGGATCCCCCAGGCGCTTAGCAGCTTGCCCAGGGTAGAGGTCACTGGCTGGTTCGGTGCCTGCATGCCGGGGATGCGCTGTTGCTGGCCGGCTGACTGGCGGTTGTGAAGACTGAATGGGTCGAGCATCGCGATCACGCGGCCACCGCCGAGTAGGTACTGGTCGATCGCGAAGAGCCCGTTGTCCTCGATGCCAGCCGGGTGGATGACGAGCAAGGTGTCGATATTGGGATCGATGTGATCAGCGGCCATCGGCACGTCCTGGATGATATACTCGCGCGCCAACTGGGATCGGAAATACCATGGTGGGGTGCCTGGAGCACCAGGCTGACCGGCGGCTCCGCCCGACATCTGGTAGGAGGTCATGAGGCCGAGCGTCGGCTTCTTGGTGCTGGTGGCCTCAGTGATGGCGCGGGCGAGATCATACTCAAGCAGCGGCGCGTTCGAAGGGTTGAGGAACGGAACGGCAATGTTTTTATCCAGCGATGTCACCGAGACACCGAGATAAATCTGGTTGTTCTGGTCGAGCGGGACGGGCATCACGCCGTTGACGTTGGCGTTGACCTCCGCCTCGGAGTCAGGCTCCGGATCGATGATCTCTAGCTCGATGCGATCGTTGGAGTAGGACTTGAACTCGAACAGCTTGGCCTCGACTTCCTCCGCATAATCCGCGAGTGGCGGTGGCATGACGTCCTTATCGTAGGTCGCGTAGAGGCGAAGGTTCAGGCGCGTGCGTTCGCCGTCGGAGTCATACTGCTTCAACTTCTCTTCCAGGCCGGCGAGGATGTTCTTGGTGCCCTCGGTGAGGGTGTGGATCTTGTATTCGGTCGAATCGATCTTCGCGCGGGACTTGGAGAAGATCGAGTTGAGGAAGACTAGGAGGGCGGCGACGAGGATGACGCCGATCACCGAGAAGACCCAGTTGTTCTGATTGCTGCTTTTGCTCATCGATTTTGGTATCTTTGAAATGGATTAGGAACGCTTGGTGCGGATGACGACGCTGGTGACGAATAGGCAGAAGGTGATCAACGAGGCGTAGAACACTAGAGCCTTGAGCCGGATGACGCCGGTGACGATGTCGAAGTAGTGCCCGGTGATACTGAGAGATTTGGCGGCCTCGGCGAGGGTGTTGCCGATGTTCTGCGAGAGAAATCTGACCGACCCGGGGATGCCGAGAACCACCAGGCCGAAACAGATGCTGACGGAGATCACCAGGCAGGCGACGAGGCTGCGGGTGAATGCAGAGACGGCGCAGGTAATGGCCAAGCAGGAGATGCCGACGAGGAAGCTGCCGAAGTAACTGGCCCAGATGACGCCGTAGTCCGGCTCACCGAGTTCGCCGACGGTTACCACCATGAGGAAGGTCATCGCCAGCGCGAGCGCGACGACAGCACAGCTGGCAAGGTATTTTCCAGTGATGGCATGCCAAGCTTTGACCGGCATGGTGAGCAGGAGTTCGATGGTCCCGAGACGGTGTTCGTCAGCCCAGAGGCGCATGCCGATGGCCGGCCCGAGGATCATGAACAGCCACGGGTGAAAGACAAAAAAGCTATTCTCCAATGACGCCTGCTGGGTCTGGAAGAAGCGGCCAAATAAGAACGCGAGGCTGGTCGACAAGGCGACGAAGATGACGATGAAGACGTAGGCGAGCATCGAGCTGAAGTGGCTGCTGATCTCGCGCTTGAAGACGGTCCAGATGTTATGGATGGCACTCATGGTTGCTGGTCTTTAAAATTGGGTTGGGTGGCGACTACTTGCTGTCCTCGGTTTCGGTCGGTGCGGTTTCGGTCGATGCGGTTTCTTTTTCCGCTGGCGGCTCGGGAGTCGGCTGCGGGACTGGCGTCGCCGCGGTATCGGGCATGGTGAGTGCGTGGAACATATTGTCGAGGCGCCCCTCGTCCTCAGAGATTTCTTGGAGCGTGAGATTGCGCTCCTGGCAGAGCTTGAACACCTGCTCGGCAACCTGGCCACCACCCGAGCGGTTGGTGAGGAGTCGGGCGCGCAGTGAGATCTCGGAAGATTTGATCTCGGCAACCTTACTGACCGCGGAGAGCTTCTCGAGCTCGCTGCGAATGCCGCTGCCGCTGAGCCCGGAGATGGTGACGGTGACCGTTCCCGAGTCTGGATCTTTCGAACGGAGTTCGTCGGGCGTGCCGTCGGCTTTGACGACACCTTGGTCGATGATCATCGCACGCGAGCAGGCGGCGTCGACCTCTTCGAGGATGTGCGTCGAGAAGATGATCGCCTTCTCCTCGCCCATGCGGCGGATGAGGCGGCGCATCTCGTTCTTCTGGTTCGGGTCGAGGCCGTCGGTGGGCTCGTCGAGGATGAGAACTTCGGGGTCGTGGATGATCGCCTGCGCGAAGCAGGTGCGGTGGCGGTAGCCCTTAGAGAGTGTGTCGATGCTCTGGTGGCGCACGGCGTCAAGGAAGCAGAGATCGATGGCGCGGCTGACGCCTTTGCTGACAGCAGCGCCGGAGAGCCCGCGCATCTGGGCGCAGAATTTGAGGAAACTGGTCACCGTCATGTCGGTGTAGAGCGGCGCGTTCTCTGGGAGGTAACCGATCTTCGATTTGGCAGCGATCGGATCCGCGAGGACGTCGATACCGTCGATGAGGATCGTCCCGGAAGTCGGCGGAAAATAGCCGGTGATCATGCGCATGGTGGTAGATTTACCAGCCCCGTTGGGTCCGAGAAATCCTAGCACCTCACCTTTTTTGACCTCAAATGAGATGTTATTGACCGCCGTTTTCGGTCCGAATCGTTTGCTTAGGTTTTTGACTTCGATCATTTGGCTGAATCTGGTAAAACTTGATCCGGCCGTGAGTCTGTCTGGCCCGGAAGGAATGGTCAGAAAATTTCGGACACCTTAATTAGCGAAAAACTCCCTCATTTCAAGAATTTTTTGTTTGGGGTGAGCGAGGAACCCTGTCCACGAGAATTCTAACGTCACGCGCCATCGGTTTTGTCTATCTTTTAATGGGAAAACGAAGTTAGCCCCTCGTGGCTGAATTCGCGGCATCTTCCGATTTGCAATCACAGTCATCCCGTAGCCACCGTTTCCAGTTCCTTCCGTCGCTGTAGGCGAGGAAACTGCGGGATTATATCTTCGGTGTTCAATGTCTGCTTGATTGCTTAGAGAACAACTCGATGCCCCAGCTCGATTTATACCGCTCGCAGGGCGAGCCCACCGCCGACGACGCAAACCGAGCGATCCAAATCCATAAATCAGATCGCCGAACCGCGCCCTGAAAAGTCGAGGTATTCAAGGCACCGAATCCAATCAGCCCCAAGAAAAAGCTTGCAATGACCACGCAGACGTCCAGGATATATGTATGCCTCGAGCTAGACCCATTTTGCCGACCGTTTGCTTTAGTTCCCACTACCACTG
>JBLHKE010000467.1:0-6329 GCA_047619485.1 Verrucomicrobiales bacterium
CCCGGGGCAAGGCAAGCGAGTGAGCGTTTGGACAAGTGGGCGAGAGCCGTCATCGCCCGCCACCCAGAGATCTCGGTCTGCGACCAAAGAGGCTTCGTCTTCGAGAAGGAGCAGACGGCGGTGGATCGAACCCGAACCTACTACTCGGGGCTCGCGAACCAGCTCGGGCAGTTCTTGGGAGAACATGTCGAGAGCGTGGTTGCCAAGTAGGAGTCTACTGATCGAGCGACCCGGCGCTGGAGGGGATCTGGTGCGGCAAGCGGTTGGAGGGGCATGGCTCCCTTTTTGTTGGCGAAAAGTCGCGCGCTGAAAACAACCGGTTTGACGGATTCCCTGAAAAACAGGCATGAAAATGCTGGATTCACAGGAGCTGTCAGCCTCATGAATCGGTGTTTTTTGCGGCCTAATCCTGCAATTGTTGGGGCCTAATCGACGGATCATTAGGGGAGGCTCGGATACCGAGAGATGGATGGCACTTCTCTACGTTGTTGGTGTATCATACCCGTATGCCTCTTCCCAATCCCCCCATTTCAGTCGCGCTAATCCTGTGCTTCCTCGGACTGTTGAACAACCCTGTCTCGGCATCGCCGGACGGTGTTGTTGTGTTTAATGAGGTGCAATACAACCCACCGGGATCGAATGAGGATGGCGAGTGGATCGAGCTGTTCAACCAGATGGGAATCATCACTGACATCTCGGGGTGGCGGATCGACGGGATCGGATACACGTTCCCGAACGGCACATTGGTAAACCCAGGCAGCTACATAATAGTGGCCAAGACGCCGGGTCCCAGTGAGTTCGGTCCGTTCACTGGGAGCATCGACAATGGTGGTGAGCGTTTGAGACTCTACAACCAGAGCGACCGCCTGATGGACGAACTCGACTTTGGCGATGACGCTCGATGGCCAGCTGCCGCAGACGGATCAGGCGCGACTCTCGCCAAGCGCAAGCCTTACACCGCCAGCGGGAGAACAGATCGGTGGACTTTCTCAGTTCAACTCGACGGGACACGCGGATCGGCCAACTTTCCCGATACCGGTGGCCCGCCTCCGTCGTCGACCTTTGGATTGATCGCCCTCGCTGACCTCTGGAGATACAAGGACACGCCCGCTGATCCGGGCGCGGGCTGGGCGGCGAGTGCTCATCCGGTTGGCGGCGAGTGGAAATCAGGCGCGGGTGGGATCGGCTTCGAGAGCGGCACGACGATCCCGCTGGGGACGGTGTTGAGCCCCCCGAACGCCAACCCCACTTACGTGATCACCTATTACTATGAACGTGAGTTCGACCTGAGCGCGGCACAACTAGCGGGATTGCAATCGCTCAAACTTCGGCACGGCTTCGATGATGGCGCTGTCGTCTATCTGAATGGCACCGAGGTCCTGCGCGTGAACATGGCCGCTGGAGTCGTTGACGCTAGCACCGTGGCGCTCGGCGGGATTGAGATCGACAACCTTTCAGCTGATACGAGCCTGCCGACAGGCGCGCTGGTTTCGGGGAGCAATCGGATTTCGGTCGAGGTCCATCAGGAAAGCTCCGGCAGCAGTGACACTGTGTTCGGGGCGGAGCTGGATGCGGAGATCGCCGGTCTTGTACCGGGCGCTGGGCCAACGCTCTCATTCAATGAGGTGCCGGCGGCGACCGAGGCGAGCTTTTGGATCGAGCTAATCAACACCGGTCCAGCGGATGTCGAACTGGCAGGGATGATCATCTCGGCCGGTGCTGATCCGCTTCGCCAGTACCAGCTCCTTGCTGGCCAGCTTGCGCCAGGAGCGATTCTCTTGATCGACGAGGCGACCCTCGGCTTTAGACCGGGTGATGGCGAGAAACTCTTCCTCTTCGATGCCGCCGAGACGGCGGTTCTCGACGGTCGGCAGGTGACCGGTAGGTTACGCGGTCGAGCCGAAGCTAGAGATGGTGCGTGGCTGTATCCGACGAATGCCACGCCTGGTTCGCCGAATGTTTTTGTGTTTAATGACGACATCGTGATCAGTGAAATTGCCTACAGCCCCCCAGGTCTTGGTGGCAGTCCGGGAGTGCCTCCGATGTTTGATGTGACTCCACTGGTAGCGATGGGCGACACTTGGCGCTACAACGACGCCAACGCGGACTTGTCTGTAAGTTGGGCGACGGCATCGCATCCCGCTGGCGGCGATTGGAAGACTGGGACGGGGCCGATCGGTTTTGAAAGTGGCGCACTGCCCGTGCCGCTTTCGACGATATTCACCGCTTATACTTCCGCGACAGTGACCTATTATTACGAGACGGATTTCACGGTCTCGGCGGAGGTTCTGAATACAGCCGAGTCGCTGGAATTCACTCACCAGATCGACGACGGGGCGGTGTTCTACATGAACGGCGTGCGTGTTGGCGAATTCAATATGACGGCCGGTGTTGTCAATCCAGAGACGCTTGCGAACCCGAGCGTTGGCAATGCGGCGATCGGTAGCTTGGAGGTGCCGGTGTCGAGTCTCGTGTCCGGCGTGAACCGTCTATCGGTAGAAGTGCATCAGAGCAGTACTGGAAGCAGTGACACGGTGTTCGGGGTTGGGCTCGCTGCGCGCGTGCAGACTTCTCCTGGCATGCCGGCGCTGCCGTTTCGCAACTCCGACAACCAGTGGGTCGAGATCGCCAACCGCGGGCCAAGTGCGATCGACCTTGGTGGCTGGGATTTCGACAATGGTATCGCATTCAATTTCGCTGCAGGCACGATGCTCGCATCTGGGGAGCACGCCTGCGTCGCGCGTGATGCGGCCGAATTTACCGCCGCGTTTCCAGGTGCACGGCTCCTCGGTCAGTTCTCTGGCTCGCTATCACGAACCAGCGAATATATCCTCCTGCGTGATGCCAACCGCAACCCGGTGGACGAACTCAGATACTTCGACGGAGGTCGCTGGCCTGAAGCTGCGGACGGCGGTGGCTCGACCTTAGAGTTGCGCGATCTGGATGCGGACAACAGCGCCGCAGTCGCGTGGGCCGCTAGCGACGAGTCCAGCCGGACGGCGTGGAAAACTTACACTTACCGCGAGACCGCAGGTAGTAGTCGCGGTCCAGACAACCAATGGCGCGAGTTCAACATGGGGCTGCTATCAGATGGTGAGATGCTGGTCGACGACATCAGCGTGATCGAAAACCCCGACGGCAGTGCGGTGCAGAAGCTGAGCGACACCACCTTCGACAATGCCGCCGCCTGGAAACTCGTCGGCAACCATCGACACGGGGAGATCATCGATGATCCCGACAGTCCGGGGAACAAGGTGTTGCGGATCGTCGCCACTGGGGCGACCGAGCACATGCACAACCAAATATTCACGAAGCTCTCGTCGGCAATCTCCAACGGCACCGACTACGAGATCTCGTTCCGCGCGCGCTGGGTGTCGGGTTCGCGGCAGCTGCATACGCGGCTCTATTTCAACCGCTGTGCGAATGTGAACTTCATCGATCGCCCGGGAGATGTCGGCACCCCATCCGCACCTAACTCGCGAGCCGAGGTGAACATCGGGCCGACTTACTCGGGGATGAAACACTCGCCGGTGGTGCCTTCGGCGGGCGAGCTGACCACGGTTTCGGTAGTTGCAAACGACCCGGACGGCATTTCGAGCCTGACATTGTTCTACTCGGTCAACGGTGGAGCCTTCCAGAGTGTCGCGATGGGCGGCGGTGCGGGTGGATTGTACAGTGGACAGGTTCCCGGGCAGTCCTCTGGCGCGCGCGTGCAGTTCTACCTGACCGGCGCCGACTCGATCGGAGCCATGCAGACATTTCCTCAAGCTGGTCCAGGCTCGCGCGCGATGTTTCAAGTCAACGACGGTCTGGCCGCCACCAATGGCTGGCAAAATTTTCGTATCATCATGACTGCGGCGGACACCAGCTTCCAGCACCAGTCGATCGAAGTGATGAGCAACGATCGCCTCGGGGCTACGATCATTGATCGTGAGGGGGATATCTACTACGGCTGCGGCGTGCGATTGAAGAGCAGCCAGCGTGGGCGCGCCAACACCAACCGGGTTGGCTACAGCGTGCGCTTCCCGTCGGACGGGCTTTATCGTGGAGCGCTCGATTCCGTGGCGATCGACCGCTCCGAGAGCCAGTCGCCGGGTCAGCGCGAGATGCTCTTCGACCTGATGATCTCGAACTCCGGCGGTGTGATCAGCCGCTACTACGACTTCGTCAAAGTGCTCGCACCGAATTCAACGCTGACCGGTGGAGGGCTGTTGCAGATGGCGCGCTACGGTGACGTGTTTCTCGATTCGCAGTTTAAAAACGGCGGTGACGGGCAGCTCTACGAATACGAACTCATCTACTATCCGACAAGTGAGGACGGCAACGGCTTCAAGCGTCCGCAACCCGACGGTGTGACGGGGTCGAGTGTTTCGAACCACGGTGACAATCCCGAAGGCTATCGCTGGTTCTTCCTCAACAAGAACAACCGCGAGGCGGACAATTTCGAGCCGATCATGAACTACGCCAAGCATTTCAGCAAATCCGGTGCGTCCTTTGACGATGGGCTCGAGGAGATCGTCGACGTCGACAGCTGGTTCCGCGGCATGGCCTACGCTGTCCTGAGCGGGGCGGGAGACAACGCTGGATCTGGCAGTCAGCATAACGGGATGTACTACGCGAGGCCTGACGGCCGCGTGATGTTCCTCCCGCACGACATGGACTTCGGCGCTGCTGGGGGAAATGCTACCGCATCGATTTTCGCCAACGGCGAATGCAGCAAGCTGGCGAGCGTCCCCGCACGCCGGCGCATCTACTTCGGGATCCTCCACGACATTGTCACCACGACGTGGAACAGCACTTACATGTCGGACTTCACGACCCACCTGGCATCGCTAGACTCGAGTCAGAACTGGGCTGGTAAGCTGAGCTTCTTCGATGCCCGCCGCAACTATGTGCTCACCCAGATCAACAACTCCATCGGCCCGGTCAATTTCTCGCTCACCACCGCCTCGCCGCTGACGGTCGCTTCGAGCACGGCTACCATCTCCGGCGACGGGTGGGTGAATGTCCGGGAGATCCGCCTGGCCGGTGGCTCTGATCCACTGACTGTGGAATGGACGGACGGCGATTCGTGGACGGCCGACATCCCGGTGGTGCCCGGTGCACACACCTACACACTGGAGGCTTACGACTTTTCAGGTGTGCTCATCGACACTGATACCATCACGGTCGACAATACCAGCAGCGTCGAACCCGCCTCTGCGTCGAACCTTGCCGTCTCTGAGGTTATGTACAATCCATCCGACCCGACTGCTGCGGAAGTGGATGCTGGGTTCACCGATGCCGACTTGTTCGAATTTGTCGAGTTGGCAAACATCGGGGCTTTGGACATTGATCTTACCAACGTGAGCTTCACCGCAGGCATCAACTACGATCTCCCGGCGACAACCATTCCAACAGGGGGGCGAGTGGTAATTGCCCGCAACCGTGCCGCCTTCCTTTCACGCCATCCAGGAGCGAGCGCATTCTTGCTCTCGGGTGAATACGGGGTTGGCGACACGAACAAGCTGGCCAACGCCGGTGAACAGATCGTGATCGAAACTGCGCTCGGCGGTGACATCCGTCGATTCAGCTACGATGACCGACTCCCTTGGCCAAGTGCCCCCGACGGTGACGGGCCAAGCCTCGTGTTGATCGCGCCCGAGACGAATCCCGACCACGCTCTCCCAACAAGCTGGCGACCGAGCGCGGGGTCTGGCGGCAACCCGGGCTCGTCTGACGCTGCGGCGTTCGTTGGCGATCCGAACGCGGATCTCGACAACAATGGAATCCCCGATCTAGTCGACCATGCGTTGATAGATGGCGGCCTTCCGATCCTAGATGGCGGTGCCGCTACGGTAGGCTTCGAGTTCGGTCGCGACCTGGCTGCAGACGACGTAAGTGTCGGGTTTCAAATCTCGACCGACTTGTCGACCTGGACGGATGGCACCGGGCTTTTCTCGGAGATGGAGCCGACCTATTTAGGCGCTGGTGGTCAGCAGATGCGCTATGAGGCTCAGAGAACGGAGCTGCCAGCAGAGCGCTTCTTCATCAGGCTTCAGGTGACGTTGACCGAGTAATCACGAGAATTCGCCGAGAGCTGCCGGGTAGCTGAACTCGCCAGAGTTTGGACGAGCGTCCTTCGGCGTCACGTGATCTTGGGACGTCCGGCCAATTTCTGGCGAAATCAGCTACGACGAGTTTTCGATCGATTTAAGCGGCGCTTAGCGCCTGTCAGTAAATAACTCCTACAATCTGCTGGTTATTTTGGCCATCACCCGCGTTAGCTTCCAACTCAACTGGCCCGCTATAATCGCTGAAATCTGCCTTGGTGCTGGCTAAAATTCCTG
>JBLHKE010000468.1:0-6328 GCA_047619485.1 Verrucomicrobiales bacterium
CGATCTGGCAGAGCGACAACGACGATGACGGCAACAAGGGCGTCCGGATCAATTTCGTGATGGAGTTCGGCAACTACGGATACCGCGACGAATTCACCGGCCAAGGATGGGGCGACAAGCGGACGAATATCGAGAAAGAGATCCCGCGCCGCCACTGGCACCTCAACGACCCGGGTGTTGTCCCCAACCTGATCCTCACCGGCCAGGGCTCGCCGACCGGAATCATCGTCTACGAGGGGTCGCTGCTCCCTGCCCTGTTCCGCAACCAAGTCATCCACTGCGACGCAGGCCCCAACGTCACTCGCGCCTACCCGGCGAAAACCGAAGGTGCCGGCTACTCGGCCACGATCGCCAACATACTAGAAGGCAAGCGCGACAAGTGGTTCCGCCCCGCCGATGTCTGCACCGCGCCGGACGGTTCGTTGTTCGTTGCCGACTGGTATGATCCCGGTGTCGGAGGCCATGCGATGCGCGACCTCAAGAGAGGAAGAATTTTCAGAGTCGCCGTCCCGGGCTCAAAATATTCGGTTCCGAAAGTCGACCTCAGCACGGCGGACGGCGCCGTGGCAGCGCTGACGAGCCCGAACGGAGAAACCCGCTACCTCGCTTGGAACGCCATCCAGAAGATGGGTGACAAGGCCAGCCCGGCACTCAAGAAACTTTGGAACGGCGAAAACCAGCGCCACCGCGCCCGCGCCCTATGGGCTCTCGGGAAGATGGCCGACAAAGGCCAATCTGCGGTCGATATGGCGCTCGCAGATAAAAATAGCGACATCCGCATCGTCGGTATCCGCCTGGCTCGCCAGCTCGGACTTGATATCACTGCAACGGTGGCAAAAATCGCCCGCGACCAGTCCCCCGCAGTTCGCCGCGAGGCCGCCATCGCCCTGCGCTTCGACGATTCGAAAAAGGCAGACGAGCTGTGGGCAGAACTCGCACTGCAACACGACGGAAAGGACCGCTGGTACCTCGAAGCCTTGGGGATCGGTTCCGATCTCCACGCCGACGCGCGTTTTGCAGCCTGGTCAGCGAAGATCGGGGACAAGTGGAAATCCGACGCCGGCCGCGATGTCATCTGGCGCAGTCGCTCGACCAAAGCCCCCGCCTACCTCGCCAAAATCATCAAGGATAAATCGATCGCCGACCATGCTTCGCCGCGCTACATGAGGGCATTCGATTTCCACAAAGGCGAAGAGAAAAAGAAGGCCTTGGAGAGCCTCCTCGATCTCTAACATTGACGCAATTTCTGATGCGCCCGTTCTACCTACGTGCCGCGATCGGCGGGTTCTGCGCGTGGTCAATTTTGGCGCCGCTCTCCGCCTTGGCCGACGAGGCCAAAGATACGCTAATCGTTGAAACGATCCTGCGGCTCGAAGATTTCGACCTCTCCAGTTCGGAAAAGGCACAGGCGGCGGTCACCCGTTACCTCAAAAGCAACTGGGGCGGCGAGCGCTACCTCGACCTGATCCGGCGCTTCGAATTGAAAGCAGAAGCACCCGGAGTCCTCAAACTCGCACTCGAAAAGGCGGACGACCCGATCGGCGTGGTAGCCGCCAAGACGCTGGCTGATCTCGGTGCAAGTAACCTTCTCGCCAAGACCTTGCACGGCAAAGACGCAACCGCTGCAGTGCGTGCCGCCAAGGCAATGTCCCACGTGAAAAACAAAGAATCTCTCGCCGAATTGACGAAGGCGCTCGCCGATAAGGCGCGCCCCGCCAAGGTCCGTGCCGCTGCCCTGGCCGCGATCTACGGTTCGAGTCCTGACAAACACGCCAAACTGCTCGCCAAGGTGAAGGCGGGCGAACTCGCCAAGGACCTCAGGCAAACCGCCTCCGAACTCCTCATGCTCTCGCGGGATCCGAAAGTGCGCGAGGAGGCGCAGAACCTGTTCGCGGTCGGCGAAAGCGATCTCCCAGCACTGGCCGAATTGGTCAAACGAAAGGGCGACCCTGGGCGGGGGAAAAAACTCTTCGCAACCAAGACCTGCACCGTCTGCCACCAGGCTGGCGGAGTGGGGATCAATTTCGGTCCCGGTCTAGCGGAGATCGGCGACAAGCTCAGCAAAGAGGCTCTCTACAAAGCGATCATCGAGCCCAGTTCCGCCATCAGCATGGGATTCGAGGGTTGGGAGATCACCCTGAAAGACGGGACTCCCCCGCTGCTCGGGATCGTTGTTGAAGCAGAGGAAGACCTCACAGTCACAATGATCGGCGGCGCGAAACGGACCGTCGAAAAATCCGCCATTGCGTCGAAGAAAAAACTCAAGCAATCGCTGATGTACCCCGGTCTCCACCGCTTGATGAAAACGGATGAGCTCGTCGATCTCGTCGATTACTTGAGTTCTCTCAAGAAAAGGCAGGATCCTAAGAGTCCGAAATCAGGGGTAAATTGACCCCAGCGCCTCTCGATGCGGCCAGTCGGGTTCTACCGATCGAGGAAGGCAGCAAACTGAGCTAATTTTCACCGTGCGGTTTGAAATCTCGTGGGCTAGATTCTTCGGCATCAGCTAATGTTCACACTTCAAGGCAACCAAAACCGCAATTTCTGTGATGGGATCTCGCGGCGGAATTTTTTGAAAATTGGCGCGCTTGGGCTAGGCGGGCTGTCGATGCCTGAACTCTTGCGCGCGGAAGCTGCGGCCAAAATCGGCAGTTCGCAGAAGTCTGTCATCATGATCTATCTGCCGGGCGGCCCGCCGCACCAGGACATGTATGATATCAAAGTGGATGCGCCGTCGGAGATCCGCGGTGAATTTTCACCGATCTCGACGGCCGTCCCAGGGATCCAGGTCTGCGAGCACCTTCCGCGACTTGCCAAGATCATGGACAAGGTGGCGGTGATCCGCTCGCTAGTCGGCGCGAAGGATCGCCACGCCTCACACCAATGTCTGACCGGCAGATTGAGTGACAACCCACCGGTCGGCGGATGGCCGGAGATCGGGTCGGTGGTAGCGAAACTGCAGGGTGGATCGGGTGGGATCATACCGCCTTACGTGAATCTCTCGCCGAAGATGCAACACTCGCCATACAACTTCGGCCATCCGAGTTTCCTCGGAGTCGGACAGACTCCGTTCATGCCACAGGGAGACATCAAGGCGGACATGACGCTCAATAACATCACGCTCGATCGTCTCGACGACCGCAAGACATTGTTAGCGAGTTTCGATCAGTTCCGGCGCGATGCCGATGCCAGCGGGACGATGGAGGGGCTGGATGCGTTCGAGCAAGACGCGTTTGGGATTCTGACCTCCAGCCGCCTCCTCGAAGCGCTAGATGTGAGCAAGGAAGATCCGAGAGTGCGGGAGCGCTATGGCAAGGGTACGGAGAAAGTGCAAGGCGATGCTGCCCCGCGCCTGAACGAACAGTTCCTACTCGCACGGCGCCTGGTCGAGGCTGGTGCCCGCGTGGTCACGGTGAGTTACAGTTTCTGGGATTGGCACGGCGACAATTTCAAGCGCGCCAAGGAGAACCTTCCGGACTTCGACCAGGGAATCAGCGCGCTTATTGAAGATTTGCACCAGCGAGGGATGGACAAGGACGTGACGGTGATCGCCTGGGGAGAGTTCGGACGCACGCCACGCATCAACAATAAAGGAGGTAGGGATCACTGGCCGAATGTCGCTGGGGCGCTGATGGCAGGCGGCGGGATGCAAACCGGCCAGGCGATCGGCAGCACTGACCGCCAAGGTGGTGAGGCCGACGAGCGCCCGGTGCATTTTCAGGAAGTGTTCGCCACGCTGTATCACAACCTTGGAATCGATGTGGGCCAGACCACGGTGATGGATTTGAACCAGCGCCCACGCTACTTGATCGAACCCGGCTACGAGACGATCAGAGAACTGATCTGAGTCACCCCTTCGCAGTGACTCGCTCGATCACGCAGTCAATTTTTGCAGTCGTGCGCCTCAAGCAAAAATCTCTCCGCCCAACGATGCCGATCTTCCTGGCAGGGTCACTGCCGAGACGCTGGATCGCTTCGCCAACAGGTCACCCATATTGGGGACATGCCGGTTTCGTACGTCCCAATGCGTTTCAGCGCGCCCGTCTTCTGATCAACACGGTAGGCATCGAGTTTGTTCCCCAACTCGCTCGCGGCGAAGAGGAAGTCTCCTGTGACGTCGATGCAAAACGAACGCGGGAAACGGTACGTGGCATAATGTCCGACCACCTTTAGCTTCCCCGATTTCGGGTCGATCTCAAACGCCGCCAAGGTGTCGCCGTGAGGCATGCCCGCATCGAGTTTCCGCCCATCGCGGTTCGAAACGTAGGCGAAACGTCCGTTCGGCGTAATCCTGATGTCCGCCGCGTAGCTTGCGCCTTCCCAGCCTGGCGGCAGGGAGGAGAGCGATCCGATCAGTGTTAGCTGGCCCGTCTTGTTGTCGAACTTCCACGAACTGATTCCACCGCCAGTCTCGTGCGATGTGCCCCCCATATTGCGGATGGGATGGTGGACCAGTTCCGAGTCCTTCTTAACAGCAAGAAAGAGAAACTGCTACGCGGCTGTGGGCAGGGCGAAGGCAATCATAGCTATCAGGAACGTGAGGCGTTTCATTTCTCTCTGTTCATTTGGAAAGTTGCTCGATCGTCCAGTCGGCCACGCCTCCGGCGAATCCCAGCTTGAGATGGTCTTCCGCTCCAGCCGCGCGGTAGGTATTAATGGTCGGGCGGAGGGCTGCGGTGGATTTTTCCTTGGAGCAGCGTTTGTTTACGCCGTCGATCGTGCCGGCGACCCACAATGCGCGCGGGGCGAGTGCTGAGGCGACATCGCACACATCGCTCTGGGCGAGCGCCCCAGGAATGATCGATGCGTGAGGCGCATACAGGAACCGGCTATCCAAAAGAAATCCGAAACTCGCGAAGCTTCCGTGTGCGTAGACGACGTCGATTTCATCCTCGAAGAGCGCTGCGAACATGGCAAGCAACCCGCCCTCGGGTTGCGACTGGACGTTCGGGTTGTCGGCGCCGTGCGGCACGACTTCGGAACGGTCGCGCGGGTTGACCGGCGCGAGCGAGTCGCCCCAGACCGCGATACCATCACCCGTGTCCGCACGAGATCGGGCATAGCGCAGGACCGAACGAAGGTCACGCAGCCGCGAGCCGACGAGTGTCTGTCCAAGAACTTGGTTGCGACAGGAAAGCGTCGTCATCGCGCTACCCCGCCCAACCGAGCCGCCAGGACTCGACTCGCCGAACCCGCGCAGATCCGGCAAGCAGACTGCGATGCCCGCATCGAGCAAGCGGGCAAATTCGACGCGCCGCGCTGTCAGCATCTCCGCCTTTCCAGACTCGCAGAACGCGACCACGACCGCGGCGGGAGATGCCGCGCTGGCGTTCTTCGGTATTAACATCAGCACCGGGACGACGATGCCAGGCTCGGTTTCCAAGCGCAGGTGCTCGACGCGCACGCCGTCTGCGGATTCCTGCTCTCGGACGCGAACGACCACAGGTAGGCTCTGCGGGGCAATTTCTCCCAGAATCGACCCCCATGTCAATCGAAGTTGTTTGCGGCGCGCGGGGGGATCGAGATCTGCGAGACGGGCGCGCGATGCTTCGAGGCGACGCCTGGCGAGGTCGCGCGCGAGCTGGTGAACCGGCTGCGGTTTGAGCTTGGCAATCAGGTCGGGCGTAAGGCATGTCAACTGTTCGGCAGGCAGTCGCCGAGAGTATTCCTCATCGGGCGGCACCATCCCGAGCCAGCGCTCGAACTGCGGGTAGATACCGCGCCGGTGGAGCGCGCCGACATTGTTGCAGTGCGAGCTTTCCGGCGCACTCCCTTTGAGTGTGCCGCGCCCCGTGGCGAACGCTAGGTGGTCGCGAGCCCCGTAGAGCGAGAAGACCTTTTCAAGACGTGGCCACACCGGATCGTGCTCGCGATCCCAACCGAACTCGTGGCTGTATATCAAGCGGCGCGGCGCGACCGAAGCGGCGACGACCCAGTGGGCAAACCCGTCGCGCCCGCCGAGCCGGAGGCAGCGGGTCTGCTCCCAATACGCGACCCCGAAGTACTGGAAGGTGTTCTCGGCGTCGTCCGGGATCGCGTCGTCGGGTTGCGGGCCGCCGAAATTGAACGGCACGACGCAGGCGATGCGGGGGTCGAGCGCCGCGCTGACACCAGCCGGGTCGCCGCCACCGGCCACGGCTCCGACGAGGATAATCTGGTCCTTGTCGATTCCCGGCCGCGACACTAACAGATCCACACACCTGCCCAGATCCCAGCTCATCCAGCCCATCAGGCTCTCGCCGACGAGGGCCAGTTGGAGCCCGACGTTGGAGCGGAAATAGTAGTCCTGCCTGCCGCGGCGAAACGGCTTCGGATAATCGTCGTCGTG
>JBLHKE010000469.1:0-6328 GCA_047619485.1 Verrucomicrobiales bacterium
GAAGCGGGAAAACGCGACCAGCGAAAGGTTGGCGGCGCTCAACATGAGCTCGAGGCACATGAAGATGACGATGATGTTGCGGCGCAGCAACACCCCTGCGAAGCCGATTGCAAAGAGCAATCCGCTGACGAGGAGGTATTCGTTCAGGCTAACCATCGATAGAAGTGAAAAGGTGTGAAAGTGAAAGGGAAAAGGTTTTTACCGGCTGCGCCGGGGTGTGAAAGTGGGAAAGTAAATGGTGGAAGGTGTTGGACGGCTGTGCCGATGCTAGATGGGACGTGTAGGGGGGAGTGCTAGGGAATTCAACTGGACGGACTTTTTACCTTCATACATTTTACTGTCGTCTATTTCGTAGCTCGGCGGCTGAGGACGACGACGCCGATGGTGGATACCAAGAGGAGGACGCCGATGACTTGAAGGTGGAAGTTGTAATTGGTGAAAAGTTCGTAACCAACCAGTTTCACATCGCTCTGCGCTTGCTCGTTGGTGAGTGCAGGCATCGTCTCGCGCCCGGGTGTAAATTTCATCAGAACGCCGGCCAGCATGATGACAAAAGCGACTGTCACCGCGATACCGCCACCGAAGGCGACTAGGTTCAGGTCGCGGCGTTCTTCCTTCTTGATGTCCATCAACATGATGATGAACAGGAACAGGACCATGACCGCACCTGCGTAGACGAGAATCTGGATGATGCCGATGAAGTAGGCGTTGAGGGTAATGAACAGAGCTGCCAGTCCGATGAAAGAGACGACTAGGGACAACGCGCTCGACACCGGATTACGGTTGACCACCACGCTGACGGCGAAGCCGAGCATGATGGCTGAAAAGATGTAGAAGGCGATTTGGCTCACTTTGTTCGCTGTATGAAGGTGGGGAAGTGAAAGGTGCGAAGGTTCAATGAGCCGGCTCCGCCGGATTTCATGGACTTTTTACCTTTTATTTTCATACTTTCGCACTAGCCCTCCGGGCTACTTTAGGGGGTTCCATTTGTTCACGAGGCCGGTGCGCACGCCGCCGATCTCGTAGAGTTTCTCTTTGTCGTGCACCATCTCCTCGCGGGTGACGCCGGTGATCGCGTAGTCTTTGCGTAAGTAGATCGCCTGCTCCGGGCAGACTTCTTCGCACATGCCGCAGTAGATGCAGCGGATCATGTCGATCTCGAATACTTTCGGTCGTTTCTCGACCTTTGCCCACTTGTCATCGTTTGGAATTTCCTCGGGCTTGATGGTAATCGCACGGGGTGGGCAGATGAATTCGCAAAGCTGGCATGAGACACAGCGCTCGCGACCGTGTTCGTCGGTGACTAGCGCCGGGGCGCCGCGGTAATACTCCGGTAGTTGGTCGTCCCACTTCTCCTCGGGGTACTGCATCGTCACCTTTTTCTTACGGGTGACGATCTTGATGGCGTGGACAAGCGTGATCTTCAAGCCCTTGACGATGCCGGGCAGATACATCTGCTCGTACCATTTCAGTTTTGGTCTTTTGACGACGATAGCCATTATTATGAGCCGAATTTATTACCCAAGATCATGATCAAGGCGGTTAGGAAGATGTTTGCAAGAGCGATCTCGAAGAAGAAGATCCACCCGAGCTTCATGAGTTGGTCATAGCGGAAGCGTGGCAGAGTCCAGCGCACCCAGATGAAGAAGATCATGAAGGCGATGACCTTAGCTAGGAAGGTGCCGATGTGAATTAGGCCAAGCCACCACGGGACACTAGTAGCATCACCCATCAGCGCAGCGTCCCAACCGAAAGGGAGCGACCAGCCGCCGAGGAACAGTGTGACGATCAATCCGGAGCCGATGATCATTGCCGCATACTCTCCCATGAAGAAAAGCGCGAACTTCATCGAGCTGTACTCGGTGTGATAACCGGCTACCAATTCGGTCTCACATTCAGGCAAGTCGAACGGAAGACGGTTGGTCTCGGCGAAGATCGAGGTCGTGAAAATGACGAAGCTAATCAACAGCGGGCCAACCAGTAATATCCGCGTCCAGGTAAAATGCTCACCCCAGAGGTTTGGCAGCAGTAGCCATCCACTTTCATTCTGGGCGTCGACGATGTTGCTGAGGTTCAACTCGCCGAAGATCATCAACACCGGGATCACCGAGAGCCCGAGCGCGATCTCATAGGAAATCATCTGGCTAGTCGCTCGGACGCCGCCGAGGAACGGGTACTTCGAGTTCGAAGACCAACCTGCCAACACAATGCCGTAGACACTCAGCGAAGCGATCGCGAAGACGAACAGTGGGCCGACGTTGAGATCGGCGATGACCATCTTTACGCCGAACAACTCGCTACCGAAAGGTAGCACCGCACAAGTCATCAGCGCCGGGATGAGCACGAGGGCTGGAGCGAGCCAGTAGTAGAACTTGTTAACGTGATTCGGTGTGAAGTCCTCTTTGAGGAACGATTTCACCGCATCGGCAATTGGCTGTCCGAGTCCAAACAGTCCGATCTTAGTGAAGGGGATACCAACACGGTTCGGCCCGACGCGGTCTTGCAAAATAGCGCCAACACGGCGTTCGGCGTAGACCGCATAGGCAACCATCGGCATGATCACCAAGAAGATCAGTCCGATGATCTTAGCGGCGTTGATGGCAAGAGTGATGAACCACTCGCTGGTGAGAAAGTCTGGCATTTATCAGATCATCCGACGATTAATCCTGCCTCTTGGCGGGCGCGCTCCTTTTCGAGCATTGGGATAGTTTCCTCGGTTTCGATCAGTGGCACTCCGTGAGGGCCGATCTTACCGAGCGTGAGTCCTTTGAAGGCTTTCACCTTCTCGCTGAGCGCTTTGAAGACGTCTTCGAGCATGTCGAATTCGTCGGAGGCGCTGACGCACTGGTTGAGTTCCTTGAGAATCTCCCAGTCCTCCATGGCGTTTGCTGGCGGTTGGGCGGCCTGATTGAGGCGCTGCAGTCGGCCGGTGACGTTGATCATCGAACCGCGTTTCTCTTCAGAAGCTGTCCCGGGTAGGACGACGTCAGAAAGCTGTGCGGTCGGATTGGCGAGGATGTGCGACGAGCAGAGGAACTTGAGCTTCTTGAGCGTTGCTTCCTCGAAACCAGCCTTGATCAAGTTCTCACCAAAGACGAGCACTGCTTTGACCACGCCATCGTCGATCTTGCGGCGCAGGTTGGCTAGTTTCGAGCCAGGCTTGCGCACCTTGAGAATCTCGATGGCGCCGTTGGTGTTCGGATTTTTATCAGCGGCGACGAGGAATTCGTCGGCCTCACCATTGCGGGCGACGATATCAATCGTCTTGCACTCGAGCGCTTCCGCAAGTTTGCGCACCATGAACATCTCCTCGTTGGTCATGCGACCAGATGCCACGATCGCGAGCTGTTCACCTTTGTACTTGAGCAGACCCTCGCCAGCGCGGCGGATCGCCTCCGGCCAATCGGTGGCCTTGTGCGTCTCGCCGTCCTTGATCATCGGATCGGTGAGGCGGCTCTCGCTGTTGAGGTAATGGAAATCTAGGCGTCCGCTATCGCACATCCACGTCGAGTTGACGTCGTTGTTCTCGCGCGGTGTCATGCGGTAGAGTTTGCCTTCGCGTGCTCCCATCGTGACATTGCAGCCGCGACCGCAACTCGTGCAGATCGACTCGGTCTCTTTCAAGAACCACACGCGCATTTGGAAGCGGAAGTCCTCGGAGGTGAGGGCGCCGACCGGGCAGATGTCGACGGTGTTGAGTGAGTAGTTGTTCGCCAGTTCCTTGCCAGGATTGACGGCGAGCACCGTGTGGCTACCCCGATCGGTAAATCCGAGACAATCGTCTTCCACGACCTCGCGGGAGAAACGGATGCAGCGCGAGCACATGATGCAGCGCTCGTCATCGAGTCGCACGCGCGGACCGACAGAGACGTTCTTCGGCTTCTTGACCTTCTGCTCGAGGAAACGCGATCCTCCATTGCCGTGCTGGACGCTGTATTCCTGCAGCGAGCACTCGCCAGCTTGGTCACAGATCGGGCAGTCGAGCGGGTGGTTGATGAGCAGGAACTCCATCACGCCCTGGCGACACTCCTTGGCGAGCGTGCTCTCGGTGCGGATGCCCATGCCTTCGGCGATGGTGTTCGCACAGGCGATCACCGGGCGCGGCATCCAACCGATCGGCTGGTGGCCGTCGTCGTCAAATTCGGGCTCTTGGCCGGGCGCGAGGCGCGGTGGCATGCCCATCTCGACGAGGCACATGCGGCAGTTGCCGGGGCTGGTGAGTTTCGGGTGGTAACAGTAATGAGGCACCTCAATCTCGGCCTGACGACAGGCTTCGATCATCCGTGTTCCTCTTGGGAACTTCATCCAACGCCCATCGATCTGGACGTTTACCAAGTTTTCTGTAGGTGCGTCGGCCAAAGCGTTAGTTGGTCAATCCCTGCGCAGCGACTGCCGCTTCCGGGTTGGTGGGTTTGTTAGCGTTCTTCTTGCTGGTGCTCTTCATCAGCTCGTCGCCGAATTTCGCGAGGAAACTCTGGGTCGGCCAAGCGCAGGCTTCACCGAAGGCGCAGATAGTTTTGCCCTCGATGTTGTCGGCCACGGATTGGAGGGTCTTGATGTCCTCCGGCAATCCTTGGCCTTTGACCATGCGGGTGGTGATCTTCTTCATCCACAGCGACCCCTCACGGCAAGGCGTGCACTGGCCGCAGGATTCGTGTGCGTAGAATTCGTTGAGGTTATTGATGACCCAGGTCATGTCGCGCGAGTCATCCATGAAGATGACCCCGCCAGATCCGGCCATCGAGCCACAGGCGGCCAAGGTGTCGAAATCCATCGGGATGTCCAACACGCCGATTTCCTTTTCCCCATCGCCCTGCTTGATGGTGAATCGTTCGTCAGCGCGCAGCACTTTCGAGGAAGATCCACCGGGAATGATTGCTTTGAGTTTGCGACCTTTCTTCAGACCACCGCAGAGTTCGTTGATGACTTCACCCATGGTGATCTTGCCAACCTCGACCTCATAGTAACCAGGCCGTTGCACGTCGCCGCTGACGCAGAGGATGCGTGTGCCGGTGTTGCGCGGGGTACCGAGTTTGCTGTATTTTTCACCGCCCATCTCGACGATGTGCTTCACGTGGCAGAGCGACTCGACATTGTTGACGATGGTCGGGCACATGTAGAGCCCGAGCGCTGCCGGGAAATACGGAGGCTTGATGCGAGGGTAGGGGCGTTTGCCCTCAAGCGATTCGATCAGACCGGTCTCTTCGCCACAGATGTAAGCACCTGCCCCGCGGTGCACATAGATCTCGAGTTCAAAACCTGAATCCTGAATGTCCTTGCCGAGGAGGCCGCGGTCGTGAGCTTCCCAAATCGCTTGCTCGACAATTTTTGCGGCTTCCGGAAATTCTTCACGGATGTAAATGTAGGCGATCTTTGCGCCGACTGCGAAGCATGAGATGATCATGCCCTCGATCAACTGGTGCGGATCCTGGTGGAGGATGTAGCGATCTTTAAAGGTGCCTGGCTCTGACTCGTCCGCATTGCAGATCAGGTAGACTGGCTTGGTGTTGTTCGGTGGGATAAACCCCCACTTCACACCTGTCGGGAAACCGGCGCCGCCACGGCCACGTAGGCCGGAAGCCTTCACCTCGGTGGTGATTTCCGAAGGCTCCATCTTGAGCGCCTTCTTCGCCGTCTCGTAGCCACCGTCCTTGATATAGGCATCGATGGTCTGATCCCAGCCCTTGCGATCCACATTGCGGAAGATCATGCGGTGCTCGCGCTTGTGGGGTTCTTTGCCCTCGATGTATTTCGGTTTGGCCATCGCTTAGTCGTATTTTCCGAGGAGATCTTTGGCTTGCTTGGACTCGATGTTCTCGTGGAAATCATCCTCCACCAGCACGACTGGACCGGTGCCGCATGAGGCTAGGCACTCGGCGAACTCAATGCTGAATTTGCCGTCCTTCGAAACCGCGATCGGGTCGTGGTGCGAGACGGTCGAGCGGTCGATGTCGGCCAACTCACAGATTTTCTCCATCGTCTCGTAGGCACCGGCCATCGCGCAGGACAGGGTGCGGCAGACGCGGATGTGATACTTGCCAGGAGCCTTCTGGCGGAAACCTGGGTAAAACGTAACGACCTCTAACACATTGATAGGCTCCAACTCCAGTTTCGCCGCGGTCCAATCGATCGCTTCCTGGTCGAGGAAACGGAAGTGGTGCTGCAGTAGGTGCAGGACCGGGAGCACGGCCGATCGTTTCGAGACCGGGTAGTGCGTGATCCGGTGATCGATCTCTTTCTCTAGCTCTGCGGGGACTTCCATGGTGCTAGCGGTCACACTCGCCCATCACGAAGTCGAGGCTGCCGAGGATGGCGACGACATCGGAGA
>JBLHKE010000470.1:0-6322 GCA_047619485.1 Verrucomicrobiales bacterium
GGCGCGAACCCCGGACGCACAAGAGACAGTTTAGCCTCTCCGCCCATGCGCTGCACCAGCGGCAAGAATGCGCGCTGCAAAAACTCCATTGGCGGTGCCATCGGATTGTGCGTCCCTCCCTCGAGCGTCAGCGTTGCCGCCTGACCGCTCGCCCAGAAGGCCGGCATCAGTGTCTGCGCCAGCAAGGTCGTGCTACCGGCAGTGCCGATCGCGAAGTGGTAAGCCCCCCCCGCAACCCTACCGGGCCGGAACACGATCTGCTGCGATCCCAGCACGGCACCATCAGCGGAACCAGCCGAGACCTCGGTCGCCGCGATGACGCAGGTTAGGTGTTGCCGCATCAACCCCGGCTTTGGTCGCTGGCCGCGGATCGAGGAGAGGCGAAACGCCTTTCCGGTCACCAGCGACAGCGACAAGGCCGAGCGCAGGATCTGGCCGCCACCAGCGGAACCGTCGATTTCGATCAAGTTGTTTTTTTTCATCGTGGAATCAATCGTCAGCTTTCGACGCATCTTTGATGACGAAGCGCGCGTCCAAATGCGCCACCTGCTGCGCTAGGTCGGCACCTTCGACACTACGCAGGACCTCAGCGAAATCCTTGTAGGCGTCCGGCGCTTCATCGCGCGGGTAGTTGCGGCAGTTGCTCAAGATATCGTGGGCGTCGAGCTCCGCGTCGACCTGCTTCTGGTCCAGTGCACGGAACGCCGCCTTGCGCCCCATCTGGCGACCAGCACCGTGGTTCACGGAGTAGCAGCTCTTCTCCGCACCCGGCTTGGCGACCATCACTACCGAGCCGTCACGAGGATTTCCTGGCAAGAGGATCGGGTGACCGACGCGGGCAAACGGCGTTCCCTTCAGCTCGTGGTGACCGCCGGGGAAAGCGCGGGTCGCCCCTTTGCGGTGCACCCACTGCATCTGCTTCCCGATGAGTTCCTGGCGGGCGATGTTGTGACTGATGAAATACACCAAGCCGCCGGTCGTTCCCGGAATCACTTCCTGAAAGGCCTCTAGCACCAACGCGTTGATCAGCATGTGGTTCACCGTCGCAAAGTTGGCACCCAGCGACATGTCGTCGATGTAAGCATCCGCCTCGGGCGTCCCGAGTGGCGCATACACGAGTTGGCGGTCACCGGCAGGCAACGGTGTCCCCCACTTCGCAAAGTGATCCTGCAAGGCACGGAACTGCCCGGAGGCCAGATCATGCCCAAAACCACGTGAACCACAGTGCGAAAGGAATGCGACGTGACCATCACGCAGGCCAAACACTTCAGCCGCTTCGCGGGCTGCAACGGTCTCTCCGACCCTCACCACCTCAGCCTCCCCGAAGTGGTTGCCGCCACCGTAGGAACCGAACTGCTGCACCTTCTTTGCAAAGCGCGAATCGTAACCACCCACGAGCATGCGCTCGAGGCGCCCCTCGAGTGCCGCCTGCGTTCCGTCATGACCGACGTGGAAACTATCTTCGCAACGCAGCGCCCACTCGACCGGGATCCCGATCGCCTCGCAGACCTCGCGGGAGGCGCCCTGCGTCACCGCCTTCTTCCCGATCTCGACATCGACGGCCCGACCTTTCTTCACCGAGCGCTGCCCCTTGCCAGCACCGGTCGGCGTGCGCGCACAGATGGCGTTGATCAACTCACGGCGGGTACGCTTATCCACGATCGCGCCCTCGGGGAGATCGAGTTGCAAGAGCGACATCGAACACTTGATGTCAACACCGACTGGCCCCGGGTAGATGTGCGAAGGCGAAGCCATCACGCAACCGACGGGCGCGCCGTAGCCAGCATGAGCATCCGGGTTCAAAATCAACTCAGTCACCCCTGGCGCCGATCGCGAGTTGAGCGCCTGCTCGATGCACATGTCATCGAAGTTGTCGCGGATCGCATCCGTCCCGATCACCGTGATCGGCTTGCCTTTATCGTCGCGAGCCGGGAGGAACCCGAGTGTCTCGCCTGTTTTATGGATCTTGCGGTTCATCGGTGCCTCGAGGGTAGTCGTCGTCTTGGTCTCTTTCATGGTTTTCATTTCTATAGCAATGCTAGAACGCAGAGCCTGTGCCAACCCCGCACAAAAAATCGAACACCCAGATACAACACCCTAGCAACCAACTATTTATAAAATTCAATTGAATTCCAGATCGATGATGAACCTTAGAAAAATTTCTATTTTAATCCCCTATTTTTATCGTATTTTATCTAAATGGATAGCAAAAAGACCGTAGCAATTGGCTTCCTTGGATACAACCTCGATGCCACCTCAAACAGCGCCGACCGCTGGATGCGCTGGCGGCCAACAGTGGGTCTTTGCGGAGCCGAGGACTTCCTCGTTGATCGGCTTGAACTATTAATCGACGCCCGCTACAAAAAGCTGGCCGATGAAATCGCCGCCGACATCGCCCAGGTGTCACCTGAAACCGAGGTTCGGCAGACGCCGCTAAAGATCCGTGATCCGTGGGATTTCCAAGAAGTCTACGAGGCGCTGCACGACTTCTGCACGGCGTATGATTTCGACCCCCAGTCCGAACAATACCTCGCCCACATGACGACTGGCACCCATGTCTCTCAGATCTGCCTCTACCTCCTAACAGAAGCACATTATCTGCCGGGAAAACTTATCCAGACCGCTCCAGCACGTGGTTCCAAATCCCGGTCTCGTCGCGGAGCGGAAAACGCCTGGCTTGGGACACGGCAGATCATTGACCTCGATCTCTCAAAGTACGATCGCCTGGCAACCCGCTTCTCAGCCGAGCAAGCAGAGGCACGCGATTTCCTGCGCAGCGGCATCGCCACACGCAATAGCGCATTCAACAAGCTGATCGATGAGGTCGAGGTGGTCGCCCTGCGCTCGTCCGCACCAATCCTACTCACCGGCCCAACTGGAGCAGGCAAATCACAACTCGCCAGCCGCATCTACGAGCTACGCCAACAGCGATCCGGGCTAGAGGGAGCCCTCGTCGAGATCAACTGCGCCACCCTGCGTGGCGACACAGCCACCAGCACGTTGTTCGGCCACAAGAAGGGCGCGTTCACCGGCGCCCAAGCCAATCGGCCCGGCCTGCTCCGGGAGGCGCACAAGGGACTGCTATTTCTGGATGAAATTGGCGAACTCGGCCTCGATGAACAAGCCATGCTGTTGCGCGCGCTCGAAGATGGCACCTTCATCCCAGTCGGTAGTGACACGCCTGCCAAGAGCCACTTCCAACTCATCGCGGGCACCAATCGTGATCTCGCGGCCGAGGCCTCGGCCGGAAAATTCCGCGAGGATCTACTGGCCCGGATCAACCTGTGGACATTCAGGCTGCCAGCCCTCAGCGAACGTCGCGAAGACATCGCACCCAACCTCGACTACGAGCTAAAACGATTCGCCGAAAACGAGGGGCGTGCCGCCACATTCAACAAGGAGGCGCAGGAAGTATTCTTAAATTTCGCCGAGGCGCCAGGCAGCCCTTGGCGGGGCAACTTCCGCGATCTGAATGCCGCGGTCACGCGAATGGCCACCCTGGCACCACGAGGACGAATCCGTAGTGAAGATGTCAAACTTGAGATCGAAAGACTGAACACTAGCTGGCAACGACCAGCAAAGAACTCCGAGTCCAATATCGACTTCGAAAACTATTTCTCGCCCGAAACGCTGGCAGAGATCGACCCCTTTGACCGCATTCAAATCGCTTACGTGATCTCCATTTGCAAGGAATCGAAGACCTTGAGCGAAGCTGGCCGTAAAGCGTTCAGCCAATCGCGTAAAAAAAAGGCCAATCCGAACGATTCTGATCGGCTGAGGAAATTTCTCGCCAAGTGGCATCTCGACTTCGCTGCGTTGTAGCCGAGAACCAGAGGCCAGCTCATCTGTGCGCGGTCGGCATCTACGACGAGGCGCCGTATTGGGGATCTGGAGGCCGGCTACGGATCAGTCGACAATCTTGCAAGTAAACTCTGCGTAGGATTACTTCTCCGCATCGAGGTAGACGCGCGTGGCCTTACCGGGCTGGGCGGTCTCGTTTGAGGTGCAGGCGGCAAGGGCGATCACGGGGATCGACAACAGAACGATGGATTTACTTTTCATAGGGGGTGCCAAAATCATGCGTGGCTGCCCGACGACTAGCAAACCAAACTCAGCGCGGCTGCTGGTCGCCGTAGAGAATGTCCGCGCGGATTTTGTGAGCGAGGCGAGCCCGTCACTTCTCACCGCGGCCAACGCACCGTGTCGATGGCAGCGTCCGCTAGGACGGGAAACAGTGTACTCCGTGCTTGTTCGGAAAGAAGAACGATGAGTGGGAGTGGCGCAAAATTCATATGCCAGTTGGACTCCGCAAACGGACATTTAGTCACTCGAAAATCAGTCAGAGCACTCAGACTCGCAACGTTCGAATAATTCTAAAAAGATGTTTTCGAGCGCCTTACCAGTGCCCTGATCCATCTGATCTTGCAACTCTTTGAAAGTTCCATGAGCCACGAGCTTGCCATTGTCGATGATCCCGATCCGATCCGCCAGTTCCTCAGCGATGTTGAGAAGGTGGGTCGACATGAAAATGGTCGTACCGTTCTCACTTCGAGCCTTGAGCTCCTTTTTTACAGCTAGAGCGTGCAAAGGATCCAGCCCGACCATCGGTTCATCGATGATGAAAACTTTGGGATCGTGCATCAGCGCCGCGGCGATCGCCAAGCGCTGCCGTGTTCCGTGGCTCAGCGTCTCGATCTGTTGGTGCGCGTAGCGGTGCAGATCCAGTTTCTCGAACAACGACTGAGTGTTACTTCGAGCAAGCGCTTGATTGACATCAAAGATGTCGCCGATGAACTCCATGAACTCGAACGGGGTCAGCTTGTCATAGAATACTGCCACATCCGGGACAAATCCCATCACCGCCTTGGCGGCCACCGGATCACGCTGGATGTCATGCCCATCGATTTTGGCCAGACCTGCTGTCGGCTTCAACAAGCCAGTGAGCGTCTTGATGGTGGTCGTCTTGCCTGCGCCATTCGGGCCAAGGAAAGCGAAAAACTCGCCGGCCTCGACTTTCAAATCAAGCCCATCGACCGCCAGCAACTCGCCATAGCTCATGGTTAGGTTTTCGATTTCAATCATTGAGTCTCTCCCTCCGTAGTTTCGTCAGGCATCAGTTTGAATCCTTCCGACAAGACCTCGTAGCCGAGCACATTGCCGATCTTGAGCAGTTCAGCCGCCTCGGAAAAATAGATTTTGAAACGCTTGCCCCGCATCGGAGCAAGCTCCAGGACGTAGGCCGTCTGACGCTCGCCCCCGATCACCACCCGTCCATAGCGGGCGATCATCACGTCATCATCCTGCAGTTGCGCGCCCCGCGCTTCCTTGCGTTTCAGCGCTTTGGGGCTCAATCCCCAGGCCGCCAACATGAACTTCACCCGCTTCACAGCCTTTGAATCCGAGTCCCCAGAATCGATTATGATTTCGCCGTCTTGCTCGACTTGATAACCGATCTCGAGAGTTTCCAGGTCGAAGATCAAGCCGACGTCTATTCGCGGGTAGCGGAATTTGACCTTCAGTTCGAACCCGACAACTTCGTGCCCAGGTGTCAGTTCGAGTGTCCCGCGCCAACCGATGTCCTGCTCCTCCAGCCCGGGGAAATTAATTTTGCCAATTGCGGATAGCAGCAGCTCCGAATTGCCATTCTTCAGTTGGCTGGGACTGATGCTGATGCTGCCGACCAACTTGCGATCACGATAGACGTTCAGGTTCGACGTCTTCGGATGCGACACGAAACGATTGACGATCTCGCTTGGATCCTTGACCAGTGGTAATCGATCCTCGGTCGAGAAATACGAACGCAGGACGAGTTGAATCGTCATCACAATCCAGAACACGATGACGGCTGCGCAGGAAAGGCGGTAGAACACGGGAGCAGTAGTTGATTTGAACGAACCACACGGCTGAGGCCCTTCACTTATTAGAAACCTAGGCGCGGAAATCGTAGCATGCAAGGCGGCTCTAATAGGGTGGCGTGGTGCTGCGGGTGTGAGCGAACAGATCCCTTACTTGGGAATCGTCCAGCCCACAGAACAGGTAGGGAGGATTGGTCACCCAAATACCACCGCGCATCGAAACTCAGAGGCATTGACTGTTGCACAAGTGATTCCGCTAGGACGGGTTCAATCTCGAGGTCGCCGGCCAGATCGAACACTGTCGCGGCTGCGCGCGCGTTTAGTCTTTTTCTACCCCAACCTCGATCCCAGCGGCCCAGCAGATCCCATTGCGCAGCAGTTTGACAAAGGCAGGCACCTGAAAGTCATCGACGTGCCCCAACGAGCTGTAGAACGAATTACCTCCATCCTTACGTTTGAAAACCCAC
>JBLHKE010000471.1:0-6312 GCA_047619485.1 Verrucomicrobiales bacterium
GGGGAGTCGCTCCTGATGGAAGGCGATGAAGTACGTAGGGGGCACCTCTATGGCTACTCGGATCCCGGCTTCCCATTGACTCGCGATTTCAATCCGGATCTGGCTTCCATCAAGGTCGGCCCGCTCTACTTGGATCTGATCAGCATTTCGGGAACTGTCCTTTATTCGGACTATAGTGGCACCGGCGGTGGGGCGGACACAGATGATGGCTGGCTCAGCAGCGTCAACCTCCAGTTCCGTGGCGTCGCTCAAATCACCGATAACCTTTATTTGACCGCGTCGGGTGAGGTCTACTACCTCCCTGGGGATAATGAATTCGGATTCTACTTGGGCAATGGGAAACCGACCAACCTGCGCATCGCCTATGAGAATTCTTTCGCCGACGGCAGATGGGATTACATCCTCTACAATGATTTCTCGGCTCGTCACCGCCTCTCGGATATTTTCGACGAAGTCGAACATGACGAGATCGAGCGCTCAGGTCGCTATCGCTTCGGCCGCGCCGAAAACAACCGCAGCACAGATTGGTTCGACGATGAATCGATCTTCTTTGTCAATCACGCTGGCGCAGGGATCACTGGTCAGCTCACGGACATCATCACTGCCTCTGGTAGCTTCGAGCACATCAACCAGTGGAAGACACTGGACTTCGATCACACCCGCAGTTGGGATCGACTTACCGCCCGACTCGACTTCAACGGCGAAGACTGGCGTTTCCTCCCTTTCGTGGAGTATCGCCTCGGAGCATTTGAAGACTGGAGCAAGCTCACTCACAATCTATCGGCAGGTGTCCGGGCTCGGATCAGTGAGAACCTGCGTGGAGAGGCCAGAGCCGGCTACTTTACCACCACCGGCTATGGAAACGATTCACATCGTCCGACTTATGAGGCTGGCCTAGTCCACGAACTCGGTTCGAACACGACCCACTCGCTCTACGCGGGCGCTCGTCATTCGATCGCGGAAGACACCGACAACCTATTCGCCACCTACACCCGCTACTCGATCGCCCACCGACTAGGCTCCCGCCTCAGGGGCAACGCATTCGTCCAATACGCGCACATCGATAACCTTGACCGAGTTGCAGCCGACCGCGAGGGTTGGTCTACTGGCGCCACACTCACAGGTGACATCTCCGACTACACCAAGGGTCAGGTCGGGGCACACCTCGATGACTGGGATTACGCAGGCTCTGGACCGGATCACACCCGCTGGGTTTACCGAGCATCGATTCGCCAGAGAATTCTCCCTTACGTCTACGCGAGACTTCTCTACCAGTATGAAGATTACAGCTCAACTGGTGCCAACTTCGACGAGAGCCTCTACATGCTGACTGTCACGCATCTATTCTAAGCTATTTCCGACCAGGCAAATCGAACATTTCAACATCTCAACATCTCAAATCAATGAAAACAAGAGCAACATCAAGAAGGTCTATCGTCCTCGCCCTAGCTGCGCTACTTCCCTTGACAGCCGCCAGCTCGATGGCTGGCCCAGACACCGTTCAGCAGGATCGCAACCGGGGTTACGAGACTGACCGGGACATCCCCGGTGATTCCACCAAATACTACGGGCAGCGCCGCAACCAGTTCAAAGATGTGGGTCGCCGCTTGGCGAAAATCGATTTGGATGCGGATCTGAACTACGACGGGGTCATCGATAACAACGATCCGGCCGACAACGGAGCCTTCCAGCAGACGCCTCCCGGACTTGTCGTCGGAGTTGGTGAACTCACACAGCTTGTCGTTCGCTTGCGCCCCTACCACCTCGATTTCAAAGGACGGGCAGTCGTCAGCCTGCAGGTTGATGGTATCAACCGTGGTGATAAATCTGGCAAATTCGAATCTGAGGAGGATGAGAATTCCAGTGTGGGACATGTCCGAGTCTGGAGAGATTCGACCCGCAAAGAACTGATTCTCGATTCCCGTGACTCAAACCGCAAGGTTTTCGAGTGGTCGATCGATGACTCGAAATACCCCGCCAACGTCCCTGGGATCGTCCCGCGTACCCTCTACCTCGAAGGTGTTGGGGAAAGCGGCGAATACAGTGGAGACGTGCGACTACTCCTCAAGGTTCAGCACAGAAAATCTGGAGCAATGCAACCTGTCACCGAAGGATCTAAGAGCGGTAAAGGTATCATCGCTGCCGATCGTGAAGAGACTGGTTCCAAGACCGTGAAATTCAAGAGGTTTGCGACTGCCTACGATCACATTCTGGTGACCGTTCAAAGCGCTCCTCGATCCAAAGAATTCGTCAACGGCAACACTGCTGGCGTTTGGAAAAAGCGTTAATCTCGCCTGGATCCCTCGCCACCACCAAATTTCCGCTTCTCCCTCAAGCGTGATGCCCACGAATAAATTTCGTCGAAGTTCCGTAGCCAGCGTCGGTCAGTCGGTCTGCGCGCTCTCCGGATTGCTTATGCTCAGCTTTCTACTAGTTAGCTGTGGCGACAAGCAGAAGGAACTTCCTGCGATTGTTGAACCCGCTCGTGTTGGCGACCAGCCAACGAAGCCGACGCCCGGAAGCATCTTGCCTGGAGAGCAGCTAGACGTGTTCGTCATGGAAGACGATAGCTTCAGCGGTCGCTTCCAGGTTCGATCCTCGGGACACATCATCGTTCCCAAACTCGGCCGAGTGAAAGTCGGCGGCCTGTCAATCGCCTCCGCTGAGTCTTCTCTCAAGCGGGCACTTGAAGAATCCCAGTTGAAAGAAGCCACCGTGATCCTAGATCGGGCGGCGGTTCCTGGTGCGGAAAACGACCTCGGAGACGGATCAGGCGTAGAAATTTTACTTTCGGGAAAGGTCGCGCATCCGGGTCGTTACACGGTTTCGGGGATTGGCGATCAACCGGCCACTATCCTGCGAGCCATTATTCAGGCAGGTGGTTGCAGCCGTTTCGCCTACAAGAAAAAAGTACACATCCTTCGTCGGTCAGATGACGGTCGCCTCGTGCGCATCGATGCAGACCTGCTCGCCATCGAAACCGGACAGGCTAGAGATATTACTCTCGCCCCAGGTGACATCATCGTCATCCCAGAAAAGAAAGTCGATTTCGGGATCTAAACCTAATGGGAGCAAATTCAAGATCAAGCCACTCCGGCGACCTCGCAGGCAAGGCCATCAGCAATGGCATACTATTGCTCAAGCACACCCGGTTGGGTGTGATCCTGATGGTATTCGCTCTAACGGCGGGGCTCACGCTCTACGTTTATACGAAGCCGGTCTTCTACGCAAAAGCGCTGATCAAATTCAACATTCTTAACCTCCCGGTTCACGCCGACAGCGCAGGTGCCAACACCCCCTACTTCCGATTGGAGCGCTCTCTCATCAGAGATTTACAATCACGCCACCTGATCGAACGCACAGCAAAACGGCTCGGGCTCGTAGAAACAACGGGAACCTTCTCCACCATCAGCGAACAGTTTGTAAAGGCCGTCACTGTCGAACGACTAGACTCCTACAAACTGAAGATCACCGTCCAGCCCTACAGCGCAGAGCTCGCGGAAGTTTTTGCAGAGGCGATGGTGCATGAATACGAAGACTACCAACTTCAACTACGCCTCGAATACGGCGAGCAGGCAGTCGCAACTTACACCCGGGAACTCGACGAATTACGAACCAAACTTCGCGAGAGCCTAGAGGAGAGACTGAAATTCGAGTCGGACACCGATTTTGCCACCAAGTCCCTCGAGGCAGCCGAATACCATCAGGTTCTTACCGACCTCTATGTGATCCGCCAACAACTCCGGTCCGGCGAACGTGCGGAAAGAGCACTTTCCGGATCGACGCTTTCCCCGCTTGAAAAAATCGCCCGTTTAGCGCTCTTCAATTCGGAGATCAATTCGAACGTTGATCCCGTCATTACAGCTAGAGACCGGAACAAGGGGCCGATCCGCGTAACCCCGACCAAGAGCGATACCATCTTGCTAGAGACGGGTGCCGCAACGGCAGCACAGTGGCAGGCCTTGCAATCGAAGAAAGACGAGTACGAGGCAGCGCAAGAAGAACTCGCAAAGACCTTCCTAAAGGATCACGCCGAGATGAAGACGATCGAGCAGAAAATCTCGCTTCACGCCAAGAGGATCGACGCCGAAGCGCAGGCTGCAGAGAGCAACTTCCGCAGCCAGTATTCTCAGATGAAATTAACCGAACGGAGCTTGGAGGGTAAACGCGAAGCGGGTGAGGACGCTGTGGGCCAACTCTCAAAAGACCAACTCGAGATCCAGTTAATCGAAGGCAAGCTCCCATGGGAGAAAGCCTACGAGGAAGTTCAAGCCAGACTCGAATCCCTCGATTTCGGTGCTGGCAAAGAACGCATCATTCTTGCCTACGAACGACTAGAAAAGGTGCGCCGGACTCCGACATCTCCCAACAAGTTGAAACTCTTCTACGCGGCAATCGCTCTCGGACTCGCCCTCGCGTTCGGCGTCCCGATCGGGCTCGAACACATCAATGACACCGCGTCCAAAATCGATGTCCTCGAGCGGGAGCTGAACCTCAAAGGGCTCGGGATCGTCCCCGTCACCAACAAAGGTGATCTGGAGGACATCGTCCGATCGCCTGAGGTTGATTCGAGAATCCCCAATAGTCTGCTTGAGAATTTCCGTATCATCAGGAGCGGTATCGCCCTGAACTCCGACAACGAGCAGGGATCGCAGGTCATCATGGTGACCAGCGCGCGCCCGTCCGAAGGAAAAACGGTGAACTCTTGTAACCTCGGCTGGGCATTTGCATCGATCAATGAACCGACACTCCTGATCGATAGCGACCTCCGCCGTGGACGTGTCCACAAAGTCCTCGACGTGCCCAACAAGGTAGGGCTAAGCAGCGTCCTGATGAAGGGGATCCCCGTCGAGGAGGCAATCCAACCAACCAAGGTGCCAAACCTCTGGGTGCTCACGCGCGGCCCGATCATTGCCGGCTCTACCGAACGTCTCTGCATCCCCGAGCACGAGATTAGGATGCAAAGTCTACGCACCCGCTTCGCTAGGATTATCATGGACACACCTCCTGTGCTCGGCCTCTCGGAAACCAGTTCCCTGATGCGCTTGGTCGATGGCGTCGTGATGATCATCCGCGCAGAGCGAACGACCCGGCGTGACGTGAACGCAGCGGCGACCACCCTGCGCAAAGCCGGGGCGAAATTCTTCGGATTTGTCCTCAATCGCCTAGATCTCAGCCAACTTTCGAACTACTACAACTACTACTACTACGCCTCCTACTACTACGACAACCTGATCGACGATGATCCAGAACTTGAGGAGCAAGCACAAGGGCTAAGTGAACTCAGAAAACGCGCACCCGAGAAACGACGTCAAAAGCAATCGCCCAACCGTCCGCGCCCGATGGAGGCTGAACATAAGAGTCAGCACTTCGACTGATGGCTCGTCCTCTTAGGATTCTCCACGTTCAACACAGCCTCGAACCGGGCGGAATGGAAAACGGTGTCGTCAACATCGCCAACGCCCTCCAGCCGCGGGGCTTCGAGTTTCATGTTGCCTGTCTTTCAAAAACTGGTGAATTCGCGGCCCGCCTGCCGGATCCGAATCTCGTCAATGTCCTCTCGAAACCGAACGGTTTCTCGCTACGCATCGTTTTTAAACTGCGTCGCCTGATCCGCCAAGTCCGCCCGGACGTCGTCCACTCCCACAACCTCGGCGCACTCATCTACGCAGCCTGTGCCACCCTTTTCGGACGCACCCACTTGATCCTCCATGGCGAGCACGGCCAACCAGACGACGGTCCTGACGCGGAGAGACGCCAGCACCAACGGCGGCGATTCTACAAAGCCGCAAGTCGCGTCCACACAGTCTCCCAAGCCCTGCTCGATCATTTTCTCGCGACAGGCCTCCCACCCGAAAAATTAGTCGCTCTCGTCAACGGGGTCGATTCCAAGCGATTCTCACCCGCGGATCGTGAGCAGACGCGGCGCGAACTATCGATCCCAACGTCGACCAAGGTCTTAGTCATCGTCGGCCGCCTGATCGAATCCAAAAAACACCGGCTCCTCTTCGACGCCCTCGAGGAAGTGATCGCCAAGTATCCTGACACACTCCTGCTAGTGGTCGGCGGGGGCGGCAAAGAAGAAGCGAGTATCTGCGCGGCGGCAGCTTCAAGTAAAGTTGCTGAAAACATCCGCATGGAGGGGTTTCAGAGCGACCCACGCCCCTACTATCATGCGGCCGACCTCCTAGTCGCTCCCTCCCAGATCGAAGGGCTCTCGAATGTCGTCTTGGAGGCGATGGCCTGCGGACTGCCTCCCCTCCTCCACGACGCCTGTGGCAGCGACGAGGTGATCGACGATGGGGCGGACGG
>JBLHKE010000472.1:0-6298 GCA_047619485.1 Verrucomicrobiales bacterium
ATGGTAGCCGTGACACCGACATGGAGTTAGATGCGTTCTGGCACAGCGACAGTAGTAGCACTACTGTCACATCCGGTGAATTTGATGTCTACACGGTCGGACTCCACGAAGTCCTACATACAATCGGCTTCGCGGATTCGAACAATGCGTTCTCGGGCAACGTAATTGGAGGCAACGATTGGACGGGCGCCGCTGTGATTGCCTTGCTAGGAAGCGGCACCGATGTGCTTGAGCCGACTAGTACGTCTCACCTCAACCTGCTGACATCGAGTACCGTATATGGTACGAGTACCGTGCAGGACGCCGTAATGGAACCGAGCCTTGCATCAGGAGAACGGCGATTTTTGACGGAACTCGATGTCGCAGTGCTTGATGATATGGGGTTTTCGCCCGTTCCGGAAGTGACGTCCCTTCCTGTCCTCGCAGCCGCCCTCTTGAGCTCGGTTCTTCTTGTGAGGCGCCGGCGTTCGTATGCCGACCCCAGCCAGGTCTGAGGCGCAGTTTAGTTTAATTCCCTCCGAGAGCTTCAGCCTCACCGGCGTTCAGTGCTCCCCAGTCGATCGACTGACGCAACTCCGCAGCCTCGTCCGACCTACCCAGCTTCGCCAGAGCAGTGGCGTAGACGGCCCTCTCGGTATTAGGCAGCGCATCGGGTCGCTGCCCTTCCCGAGCGAGCGTCTCGATTGCGGCGGCAGCGTTGTCGGTTTTGAGTTGTGCGAATGCCAACGAACCTCGGAAGTGAAGGGAATTCGGAAAGGAAGCAACAAGCGCCTTGAGGGTGGATACCGTCGAGGCGTCAGGACTCCCGTGTAAGGTAGTGAGGTAGTGGTAGTTGTTGATCAGGCTTGGGTTTCCTGGCTCCTGGAGCAAAAGCTTCCGGCAGAGGCTTAGCAATCGTTTGGTATCCCTCTTCGCCAGCCAAGAGATGAGTTCCGCGAGTTGGTTCGATTCGGGTGGAACACCTAGAGGATGCTCGATCCCTCTGGCCAGAGCCTCCATCTGCTGGTCGGTCGCGCCAACTCCCCGAGCTGCCATTGCGATCCGAAAGAAATAGTTCTCCGCTGGCTTCAGACTGGCAAACTTGAACGCGCTTTGCCAATGGTGAAGCTCCTTTGAGGTTCGACCCATCAGGTGAGCGACGACCGCTTGGCTCACGTGAAGCTCGACGGATCTGAGCCCAGGTGGTGGGCTCTTGAGTTCCTCCCAGAGCTGCTCAAGCTGTCCGAGAGCAATGAGCGCCGAACTTCGATGTTGCATGAGAGTCGGCGTCATCTTCGCCCGATCGGTCAAGCGGACGACCTCCGCGGGTGCACTAATTCTGAGCAACCAATGGAGAAGGCGTTCCAAGTTCTCGTCCTCGTTTTCTAGAATCGCCTGTTCTACGATCGCTCTCCGGCTTTCAGAGTTCTCCTCTAGGCCAAGCTTCAGAAGAGCGAGCGCCAAACTCTCTCGGGAACTCAGGTCGGGCTGGCTGCCGAAGCGAGTGACAGCCTTCTTCGCCAGGTCTGGACGGATCCTGCTATCGGGTTGAGTTGCGAGGATCCCTAGAGCGGCTAAGGCAACTGTATCTTGCTCATGGTCGAGAAGCCCCGAGAGGCGGGAGGCCACATCTTCGTAAAGCTCTTTTTGGGAGGTGCCTAGGAGCTCTCTAGCCAATAGCAGATCGAATTTTGGGACGCGCTCGGACTCGGGCAAAGCGTCGGCAAGTCGGATCGCCGCCGAAGCTTTCCCGCTCATGAGAAAAAACCGTAATATTTCGAAACGCACCTTGCTGAAGGCAAGCTTCTCGTCGCTGAGAGTATGCAAAATCAGTGTGAAGTTGATCAGATCCCGGGCGTCTAAGAAGGCGGCGAGGGCGCCAGCAAGATCGTCCTCGCCCACGCCAGGATAAAGAGCGAGGGTGGCCGCTGCGCGTAGAACTCTAGGATTTTTAGAGTTTTTCTGTGCTTGAAAGTAGAGGCTCGCTGACTCTAGCGATGGTTTAAGCTGACCCGAGGCCAGCGCCGCGCGACCGACCTCGTTCCAATCGCCCAGAGCTCCATATTCATTGGCTTTCTCCAGTAGCTTGTCCGCCCTCCATTCTCTAAATGAGTTGAGAGCCGGCCGGTAGACCGAAACACAGACTAGCGCAAAGATGAGGGCTAGGCACAGAACCCATCGTTTTCTAATGAAGACAATCATTGCAGCATGAGTATCGCTTAGAACCAGCCAAGACGCCAGCGGTGCGGGGCCGATTTCTCGGACATGAAACAGCTCAGCGGACGGCTCACGTTCATCGATCCCGTATGGTGCAACTAATCGGCCGAGCCTGTAAACACAGGTATTCCGGGACGCGGTGACGGCCGTGAACCCTCGATCTCAGCCCACCTACGAGGGCGGTTTCCTGCCTTCCGCTTGCCCTTCCCATGCGCCTCGTTGTCTCCCGAGGGTGCCGATACCAGCCACCAAGCAGGTGCAACCGCGTTTGAGCGCGGAGGTGCCTACGAGTTTCATGCTGTCCGTCGCCCAATCGCTGATCCGCACAAATACGGGTGCATGATTGGGCTCGGCAACATGCCCCCCTCAAGTCCATGCCAGACAGCCTCTTGCGCTCTGCGAGTGTAGCGGTATCTGCGCCCTAGGGCGGCGGCGAAGCACAAGGGGTGGGGCAGGGGAGGGCGAAGAGACATCCTCCGGGAAGGCGTGTCGGCTCGGGAAGTGGGGAAGTGTATGGGGGGCGGACGGTCGTCCAGTTCTGCGAGCACTACCACGGGGAGCGCAACCACCAGGGGCTGGAGAACAGGATCATCGAGCCGGACTTCGGATCGGGCGGTGAGGGTGAGGTGCAATGCCGCGAACAGCTTGGGGGACTGCTCCGCTACTACTACCGGGATGCGGCATGAAGCATGAAACATCGACGATTCGAGTTTCCAGAGACTACTGGATGAGGAATTATTGAGAAAACCGACAACTCACCGCGAGCCGTGTGGTAGGTAAGTTCAATGGATTTACCAACCATCCTCAAGAATCGCCAAGCAGCCCCAATTTCCCAATCATGAGCAACGAAACTGATGACGTAAAAGCCGTGGAACAACTCGGCATCGCAAGAGATGGTGTGGTCAAAGAACTACGCAATCGCGGATATTCGCTGATAACTGACACGCCCACGCCCACCTGCTAGAATGCTCACGAGTGTTCATCCCCCGAATTCAGCGATGGCGACCTGGATTTGTAGCAGATTAAGGTGCACGATTAAGTACGGACTGAAGGCATGGATCAGCAGCATGAGATAAACTTGTCGAAAGAGCTGTGGAAGACACGACAGACGTTGATTGACCGGGCGCGCGATCCCAGCGACAGCCAAGCCTGGGACGAATTCACCGACTATTATGCGAGCTTTATTCGCATGGTGCTGATGCAGCTGCACGCGCCACTGGATGACCTCGAAGATCTTAGCCAAACCATCTTGGTGAAGCTATGGAAGAACCTGTCGACAGTGGAACTGGGCCGTGACCACGCCAGGTTTCGCACATGGCTGGGGACGGTCATCCGCAATACCTTCTATACGCATTGCAGCCAGGCTGCCTCGCGAAAACGCCGAGAGACCAAGGCCGCCGTCGCCAACGTCGTGCCACCGGATATTGAGGACATCATTGAAAGCGAGTGGCGGAAACACATCATTGCGCTAGTCATCGAACGCTTGAATGCCAGTTTCTCCGGCAAGGCCATGGACGTTTTTACGATGACTCTCGATGGAAAGTCCGTTGACGATATCGCGTCGGCGCTTGAGTTGACCAAGGATTCGGTCTACGTGCTGCGCAATCGTGTCCAGTCGCGCTTCCGCAAGGAAGCAAGACAGTTGCGCAGCCACTTAGAGTTTTACCGATGACGGAAGAATCGAGAGACCGAACCCAAGCCTTGAACAATCTGTTTGACGAAGCGTTTGAGGAGATTGATCCGGCAGCAGAATCGCCTCTTTACGGCCAGCTTTGTTCGCTTCAGGAGCGCTACGATCAAGCCGAACTGATTGCGGTTGGCGGCATGAAACGCATACTCAAGGTCCTCGATCGACACGGTAATCGTCACGTCGCCATGGCTCGTTTGCATGAAGACGCAAGCGATTTGCTGTTTGACCCATTTATTCGCGAGGCACGGCTGACAGCGCTGCTCGAGCACCCGAACGTCATCTCCGTTCACGATGTCGGCGTCGACAAAGAGGGGAAACCGTATTTCACTATGGATCTAAAAGCCGGTGATGGGCTCGATGTGGTATTGCAGAAGGCTCTTGCGGATGGGGGATATCCGCTATCGGAACGACTCGATATCTTCCTCAAGGTTTGCGATGCGATCACCTACGCGCATTCGCGCGACGTCATTCATCTGGACTTGAAGCCAGCCAACATTCAGGTCGGTCATTATGGCGAAGTGTTGGTCTGTGACTGGGGCTTGGGAAAACTGATCGGCGGCACTGATGAGATCGATGATGACGTGTTGCTCAATCCCGATCTGTTGAGCGGGATGACGGTGTACGGTCAGGTTAAGGGAACTCCCGGCTATATGGCACCAGAGCAGATTCGCGGCGAAGACCGGGACAAGCGCACCGACATCTACGCATTGGGCGCCCTGCTTTACTCCGTGCTGACCTGTCGACCGCCCCTCGACGGTGACACCGACGCCATGCTGCAGGCGGCAGTGTCCGGTGATGTTGTGCCGCCAACCGAGCGCGGTAGCGGCGTTCCCGAGAGCTTGAGTGCCGTGGTCATGAAGGCGATGGCGCTAAAGCCGGCCGATCGCTATGCGTCGGTGAGTGACCTGATCACAGATGTCCGCGCGTTCCTTGGCGGTTTCTCTCCGGTAGCCCATGAAAGTGGGCTGTCGACCGAGTTATTGTTGTTCTATCGTCGAAATCGCGTCAGCTGCAATCTGGCCGCTGCATTCGTGGCGATGGTGGTGATGGTGACAGCCTTGTTCGTTGACCGCCTGAGCGCCAAGCGTGTACAGGCCGAAGCACTAGCGGACCGTTTGCGAGTGGAAAAGCAGGAGACCGAGACACTAGCGGCACGGTTGCGGGTAGAAAAGGAGGAGACCGAGACACTAGCGGCGCGTTTGCGGGTGGAAAAGGAAGACTCAGAGGCATTGCTTCGGGAGGTAGGGCTACTGGCCACGGCGCTTCCCAGCGATTTGGTCGCCACTGGCGATCAGTTTAGCAATGACTTCTTTCATCAACGACCATTGGTGTCTTATGAACTGTCGATGCGTTCCGTAAACGAGATGATCCGTACCGAGCCGGAGCGCGCCGACGAGGCGCGTGCACAGCTTGCGTATCTCTACTTCATGAGCGCAGAGTTTGCTAAGGCGAAGCCGCATTTTGCGATCAACCCCGAGCGCATGCGCGGGCTTGCCAGGGTCAATGCGGTGTTGGCTGAATCCATTGATCCAGATAAGCATAAGACCTCGGCAACCCAGCTGGCCGGGATCATTGAGACGCTGGGGTCGATGAAACGACACTCGCTAGCAGAAAAGATCCTCTCCTACGACTACGCATCGTTGGGATATCGGGAAGGCTACGGACTGGCAGTCGCGGCAATGTTTGGCGATCATGCGCACTGTTTCAGCTACGAGGCAGAGACCCAGACACTGACGATCGATGGAGGCGGCGAGTTTATCTCTCTGCGAACGAAACAGGGGCAGTATCCGCTGCGGTTTCTGCTGATAAAGGGCTTGGTTCTTATCGACACCTTGATTTCGAACAGTTCGGAAATCGCCGAGCTGAAGATGCTTGAGGTGGCGGATTTGCGCGGCAGTCAAATCAGCTCAATGGGGGATTTAAGCATGTTCCCGCAACTAAAAACGCTGATTGTTCGGCCTGAGCAACTGTCTCAAGAAGAGAAAAACAGACTGCGTCCGCAGGTGCGCATTGAATAGCGAGGTTCGGTCGAGGGGGAAGATTTTTTCGTATTCTGGAAAAAATACAAGAGGCTGTTTAGAATGCAGAATCGGCTCGGTTTAGGGGGGGCAAGATCGTCTTGAACCTCTCGAAAACTCTTATGAAAATGAAAATCCACAGTGCCAAAATGCGATTGCCATTGGCCCTCATAGCGATAGCCTGTTTAGCCCTACTGCTGGCGCCGAGCGCTGGCGCGCGCACTTGGACGAGCGCCGACGGCACGCGGACCTTTGAAGCCGAACTGCAATCCTACGATGCAGCGAGCGGAGAAGTCCGCGTGATCCTGCTGCCCAACCGCAAGCGGATGATGTTCATGCAGGAGAAACTCTCGGCGGATGACCTCGCGTGGCTGAAAAAGAACGCCGGCAAGCC
>JBLHKE010000473.1:0-6288 GCA_047619485.1 Verrucomicrobiales bacterium
TCCGCCAACATCCGATCCACCTCAGCCCCCATCGCCAACCGGATCTCCCCAGCCTCTGCCAGTTCGAACAACCGTGCATCCGGCATCGACGACCAGAGGAAATACGACAGCCGGTTCGCCAGCTGAAAATCCTCCAAGACCTCATCGGTCTCCGGCAGGTACAGGAAATTCGGCGACGTCAACACAGCCACCAGCGGCACCTTGATCGCCTCCACAAACGAGCCCTTGTCCGGCCTCACCTGCTCAAACAGCGCAACCTTCGCCGCGACCTCCGCCGCCGTCACCGGACGCCTCCAGGCGCGCGGCATGAACTCCGCCAACTGCGCCCGCGCATCCGCCCCCTGTTCTAACAGACGCACATGCGACGCTGGTGGCCACTGATCGAACACCGGCCCCTCGATCTCGATCCAATCTACCAACACCTCCGGCCGGGCAAATTCATCTCTCCCCTGGCACCACGAATTCTCGAGAACCTTAGGGATCTCATAGGCGTAGTTCAGCGTAAAGCCCGCGCTCTCTGTCGTAAATGGCGTACTGATCTCGACCACATCGTCCCCATCAACATCAAATTCCGCCACGGTTGTAGGCTGACCCGCCAATTTTTTGACCACCTGCAAACGCCCCGGCCCATACTCATACATCCGGTCTGTCTTGAAGTGCCCCAGGTCGCGCTCGTAGTGCTCGTGAATCCACTTCTCCCGCTCCGGCTTCTCCTTGATCTGATCATCCCGGCGCTTCGCCAGAATTTTCTCCGCCGCCGCCACCACCTGCCCCCGCGATGGCACACGCCCCTTCGCCTTGATCCGCAGGATGTATTCACCCGCATTCGGCACCTCAAAATTGCGCACGTTGATGTTCCGGTCCCACGACCCGTGGTGCATCGACACCACATCGCCCTCGATCACATTCTTCCCCTTGTTTACGATGATGTGCTTGCTCTCCCCACGCGCCACGCGCGTCCTGTCCCCACCATGCGGATCGACCTCCGGATCGAAGCGCCACTTGATCGCCTCCGGCTTCTCACCCTCGACAAAAGCCCGCTCGAACACCTCACGCGCCGTATCAAAATACATCTCCAAGTGCAGCGGCGAAAGCGTCAGCGCCTCACCGATGTTATCAAACCCTCCCGCCTGCGGATCCTCCGGAAACCGCTCAGGATCGATCTCCACCCCCACCAGATCGCGCACCGTGTTCACATACTCCGCCCGGTTCATCCGCCGCAGCACCACCTGCGTCGATTTCTTCGCCCTCTCCGCCCGCACCAACTCTTTCTCCACCCAATCTGCAAACGCCCCCGCCAACTCTGGATCTGGCTGCGGTTCCTCCTCCGGCGGCATCTCGTGACTGCGCACCACATTCAATACCTCCGCCCACTGTTCCGCCGTCCTCGACTTCAGAAAATCGTTCGGCAGTCCCTCATCGATCCGAAACTTCCCCTTCTGCTTCTCCGGCCCGTGGCAACTCACACAATGCTCACGAAAAAACGGCGCAGCAATCCCCTCAAATCCATCCACGTCCGCCGCATGCTCCACAGCCCACGACGACGACGCAATAAACGCAAACATGACAGCACAGAGAAATTCCTTCATACTCGAAAAAGCTCAACCAAAAATCTACCGACCGCAATGCTTGCCGACGAAACCCGCGACTACCTCCTTTCCAAGAAATCCGCCACCGAAGAAACCCCATTCGGCCCCGACGTCCTCGTCTACAAAATCGGTGAGATGAAAATGTTCGCCACCCTCGGGCTAGAAGACGAGATCGGCCGCACCAATCTAAAGTGCGATCCAGAGCGCGCCATCGACCTGCGTCAAGAACACGACGCCATCCTGCCAGGATGGCACATGAACAAAAAGCACTGGAACACGTTGGTCCTAGACGGCTCCCTGAAGCCTGCTCTAGTCCGCGAACTCATCGATCACTCCTACGATCTGGTCGTTACCAGCCTCACCAAGAAGCAACGCGAAGCGCTGTAGTCGAGGCGTCACGCCTCCCGTAACTTCGATTTAAAAATCGAAGAGCAATGCCCAAGATTCGCGCCGATTCGCGGTTAGAAAAAGCACAGCCCAAGCGACAGAGAATCCCGGCTAATCCTCCCAATCCACGATGCAATGCAGCATCGTGTCCTCAGGCATCTCAATGTCCAGCTGCCCAAAGCGACTCACCGGCGAAGTCCCACGCGTCTTCGCCGTGAATTTCACATTTTCTACATCCTTGCGACGCTCCAACAACAATAGGTCAGAGATATCGCGCACAAAAGCATCGTCCAATTGGTCAAACATAACGGAAATCTATAAAATTACCCTAAAACCCAATATTTGCCTGTCAAACCCTGATTATTAAGAAATCCGTAATAGGGAAATGGGGGTTCCGCCCGCATCAACCTAGGCAGAAAATCCGCGTAATCTGCGGTTCAAATTCAAAACCTGAGCACAAGGTCCAAGCCCGTTAGCAATCCTCAGAAATCCAGCTATACTCCCCGCCACATGTCCAGCATCTACGGCCAATCATTCCGCATTTCCACCTGGGGCGAGTCCCATGGCGGAGGCGTCGGCGTCGTCATCGACGGCTGCCCGCCCCTCATCGATATCACCCAAGAGGAAATCCAAGTCGACCTCGACCGCCGCCGCCCCGGCCAGAGTGAGATCGTCACCCCGCGCAAAGAAGCCGACAAGTGCGAGATCCTCTCTGGTACGTTCGAAGGCAAAACCCTCGGCACCCCGATCTCCATCATGGTGCGCAACAAAGACGCGCGCCCCGAGTCCTACTCTGAGATGGCCGAGAAGTATCGTCCATCCCACGCCGACTACACCACCGATGCCAAATACGGCATCCGCAACTGGCAAGGTGGCGGGCGCGCCTCCGCCCGCGAGACCATCGGCCGGGTCGCTGCCGCCGTGCTCGCCAAGAAAGTCCTCCTCAAGCATTTCGCGCCAAAACTCGAAATCATCGCCTACGTCAAATCCATCCACGACCTCGAAGCCAACGTCGATCCCGACACCGTTGAATTCGACACAGTAGAATCCAACATCGTGCGCACTGGCGACCCCGCCATGGTCGAAGCAATGATCGAGCGTATCAAAGAAGCGCGCAGCGAAGGCAACAGCCTCGGCGGTGTCGTCGAATGCGTCATCCGCAACGTCCCAGTCGGCCTCGGTGCCCCCGTTTTCGACAAGCTAGAGGCCGAGCTAGCCAAAGCCATGATGAGTATCCCAGCCACCAAAGGCTTCGAAATCGGTTCCGGCTTCGCCGGCACTAGAATGACCGGTCGCGAGCACAACGACCCATTCCGCATGCAAGACGGTCAGGTCCGCACCACCCAGAACCACAGCGGAGGTATTCAAGGGGGCATCAGCAACGGCGAAAACATCATCTTCCGCATCGCCTTCAAACCGACCGCCACCATCATGCAGTCGCAGGAAACGGTCACCATCGACAAACAAGACACCGAACTCATCGGCCGCGGCCGCCACGACGCCTGCGTCCTCCCACGAGCCATCCCGATGGTAGAGGCCATGGCCGCCCTCACCCTCTGCGACCACGCCCTCCGCCAGCGCGCCCAATGCGGCTAAACGGGAGCGAGGGCGCCCCGCCTGCATCAGCCCAAGCCATTGGCGCCATTAGCGTTATTCGCGGTTAAAAAATCCGAAGCCCAAGCCAGTGACCGACTCCTCCGACCTGCTCAACGGCCTCCTGCCCTTCCCGGTCAGCTTCACCACCCTAGCGCTGATCCTGTTCATCATCATCGCCGCCATCGGATTCGTCCGCGGCGTCCTGCGCATGATCTTCGGCGCCATCGCCCTAGCCATTGGCAGCATCGCCGCCTACTTCACCTACCAGAACGCCCCGCTATTCTTCGAGCGCCCACGCGTCATCCTCATCGTCTCCATCGTCGCCGGCCTCGTCGTCTACCTGCTCGCTCGCAAGCTCATCCTCGGCATCCTCCTGCGCCCCTTACTCGGCAAACACCGCGGCGTTATGGGAGGCAAGGGCGCACTCGTCAGTATTATCCCCGCCGCCTTCCTCATCTGGACACTCGCCAACGGCTTCCGCCTCAGCGGCACCATGATGGAGATGGAGCAGACTGAAAAGAACGTCACCGCTGCCGAGGGCGAAAAAATCGAGGACGGCTGGATCGCCCACCTGCGCGGCGCGATGGACAACGACTGGCTGGCAAGCTTCCTCGCTAAGATCGATCCCTTCGTCGAGCGAGGCAAAGCCGCCCTAGTACAAATCCTCATCTCCAGCAAAGACGAAGGTGCCCCCGACGCCATCGCCTCCTACGACAAAGACGCCGCCGAAGTCATCCGCCATCCGGCCATCCAGAAATTGAAATCCGACCCCGAGATCCGCCAGCTCATCGACAACGGCGAATACGTCCAGCTCCTCCAGCACCCCAAAGTCCGCGAGGCAGCCAAGAACAACCGTATCACCGACAAGCTAAAATCGATCGACATCGGTGCCACCCTAGAAAAAGCTCTCTACTCCAGCCAAGGCAAAGACCAACCCAAAGTAAGAACCAGAATCCCCAAACGCCTCTGGCGGAACCAATAACGGAAGCGTGGCCGTCCCGCCCGCTTATCAACCCAAGCCGTAACTTCGATTTGCAATCGAAGCGCAAAGTCCAATCCAGCAGAACCAAAAATTCGCGCCATTAGCGCCATTCGCGGTAGAAAAACCAAAGCCCAAGTCAAACATGAACTACCTAGTAACCATCGGCCTAGAAGTCCACTGCCAGCTCAACACCAACTCAAAGATGTTCTGCGCCTGCCCGGCAGAGTACGGAGCCGAGCCCAACTCCCACACCTGCCCGGTCTGCCTAGGCATGCCCGGCGCCATGCCGGTCCTCAACCGTGCCGCCATCGAAGGCACCGTCCTCGCCGGCCTCATGCTCGGCTGCAGCACACCGCCGATCTCCAAGTGGGACCGCAAGAACTACTTCTACCCGGACATGCCGAAGAACTACCAGCTCACCCAGCTGGACCTCCCCCTGTGCCTCGACGGTGCCGTGCCGCTCTACGATCACTGCTATCCGAAAGACATGCAGAAAGAGATCCCTGAGCCCGGCAAGAGCATCGCACTGACACGCATCCACCTCGAAGAAGACGTCGCCAAATCGACCCACTTCGAAACCAATTCCACCATTGACTTCAACCGCGCCGGCACCCCGCTGATGGAGATCGTCTCCGAGCCCGATATCAAGACAGCCGAAGAGGCCGTCGCCTACATTAACTCGCTTAGACAGATCCTCGTCTACGGCGGCCTCTCTGACGCCGACATGGAAAAAGGCCAGATGCGCTGCGACGTCAACATCTCCGTCCGCCCCGAAACGCAGAAAGAATTCGGCGCCAAGATCGAGCTCAAAAACCTCAACAGCACCAACGCCATCCGCAAATCGATCCACCACGAAATCGAACGCCAGACCGCAGCCGTTAAAAATGGCGAAACCCTCATCCAATCCACCCGCCGCTGGGACGACGACCTCGGAGTCACCGCCGAGATGCGAACCAAAGAAGACGCCGACGACTACCGCTACTTCCCCGAGCCCGACCTGCTCCCGATCCAGACCGGTAGCATCATCGAAAAGATGCGCCCCTTGATCCCAGAGCTCCCCCACCAGAAAAACGAGCGCTTCATCTCCGAGTTCAAGATCAGCGACTACGACGCCTCGGTCCTCTCCAGCGACAAGCCGCTAGCCGACTACTTCGAGACTGCCGCGAAAAAGTCCAGCGCCCCAAAAAAGGTCGCCAACTGGGTCATCAACAACCTCCTCGGCACCCTCAACGAAGCCGGCCAGACGATCACCGACTGCCCGATCGCACCAGAAAAAATCGCATCCATCGTCGACCTAGTAGAATCCGGCCAGATCTCCAACAACCAGGCCAAGGATGTCTTCACGGCCCTCTACGAATCCCCGAGCGAGGACCCCGCCGCCATCGCCAAGTCCAAAGGCTTCGAGCCAGCCGACAGCAGTGAGATCGAAGGTTTCCTAGACGAAGCCATCGCCGCCAACCCAGAAAAAGTTGCCGAGATCAAAGCCGGCAACGACAAACTCATCAACTGGCTAACCGGCCAGGTCATGAAAGCCAGCAAAGGCAAAGCCAACCCGAAGATCATCGGCGAGCTAATCAAAGCGAAGCTCGAGCTGTAACGTAGACTGAAGCTCCAGAGACTGTCGGGAAATCCCATCGCCGCAGGCGATGGCGTAACTTCGATTTCAAAATCGAAGAGCAGTGCCCAAGCATGAAGTCCGAGCACGATGGGCTTCGATTTTGAAATCGAAGTTAC
>JBLHKE010000474.1:0-6277 GCA_047619485.1 Verrucomicrobiales bacterium
CGGCTCGTGTCATTACCGATGAAGCGGCAATTCCGGCTGGCTACGCCACCCCAGCCGGAGTTGCCGCAGAAGCTGAAACGGTTATTGAGAAGGATCGCCCTCCTCACTGGCGGGCGTATTCCACCTTCTGATTTCGCGTGAAATGCAACGCCGGTCATATCGCTCCAGAGCACCTCATTGTCCTCCAGGATCACGTCCGCAGCATTGATCAGGATCGCCGCCCCGCTGCTGTAGGCCGATGTATTGTTGTACATAAACCTGAATCCCTTAACTTTTGTGTGCGGCGCGCGCACCGCCAACATCTGCGGCCGGTAGGGGATCTCCAAGTTGGTCGCGGGCGAGTTCGGGTCGGTGCCGTCTGGTAACTTCAAATACAATTCGTAGCGATGCCCCGAGAGCGCTGGAGCACTCGGCGTCGCCAGCAGAAGGTGCCTGCCGTCCGCACCTGCCCGCTCGCCGAGAGCGATGACACCGCCACCCGCATCTTGCACACCGGTGAGGTCGAGGACGTCGGCTTCGGGTGACGCGAGCGCGGCGATGATTTTCGCCACGAGCTCCTGCTGGGTGTCCCCGCTTCCATCCGCGCCCCCGAACACGTCGCGCCCGTCTGAGAACCGGATGATGATGTTCCCAGCCGTCTCGCGGTAGTCGTCCCGGTCACTGAACTCGAACTTCTTTGACGAAGAGCCACGCTCGATCTTGAATGTGTTGCCGTCCCTGAGACCACGCCCGCCAGAGGCCGGTACGAGCAACTCTAATTTCTCAGGTGAGTAGAATGAACCCTCCGGTAGTCTCGCCGGATCATTCTGTGTGAGATATCGTTTCCCTCGCCAGACCCCAGTCAGGGAGCCGATGTAAGCATCGCCATACTGGAGCAACCTCTCGCCATCTAGGTAGAGTGATTGCGCGTTCAGATCGCGCCCATCTCGATCCGCCCGGAACAGCCCATCGCCAATAGACTCCCAGACGGGGAATTTCGCCGCCAGCGGATGCCCGGACGGCATCTCCTTGCGGACAGAGCCCTTGACTACCACACGACCTTCCGCACCGTCCCACGGCTCAGCTTCCAGGGTGATCCCTGGCCGCGTGATGTAGAGTTCCCCTGAGCGGCGATCCGTCAACGGAGTGTCCCCGTTGACCACGCGCTCGATCCCCTCAAAATACTCGCCGTGCCGCACGTAGATCCGCGACGGCCCAGCGGCGTCCTCGTGAACCACATCGAGCGCCTTGCCGATCGTAGCGAAAGGTCTGTCCTCACTACCATCGTTCACATCATCCCCGACCGGCGGGGCTGCCACAAAAAGTGTCGCAGCCGGATCCGGTGCAGCAAACCCTTCCCATCCAGCCCATCCAACCACTGGTAGTTGCTCGACCATCAAGGCGGCCAAGTCGGAGCTATCCAAAGCACCGCGGAGAAGTCGCAGATCGTCAATCGAACCATCGAAATAGCTGCCACTGCGACTGTAGCGCCGACCTACCCACAGCCGATTGAGCGGCGAGACACCTCCATCTACGGCAACATCAGCAGCGTTTGCTGGTGGATCTGCGGGACTGTTCATCGCCATTTTCTCCCCAATTTTCTGGCCGTCGAGATACAGCCGCCCCACGCCGTCGGCATCACGGGTGAACGCGACGTGGTGCCACTGACTGTCGGTCACGACCGCAGTCACATCGTCACGCGGGACGAGTAAATCATAGGCATGACCCGAACCACTCGAGTTGTACATCTTCGCGTAAAGACCACGGTAAGCCCCGCCACGCACACCGAACTCGACGAAGGGCGGCAGGGTCCAGCTGCCCTTCTGTAAGATCGCGTAATCATCATCCTCGCCATTCAGCGTCGCGTCCGGATGAAGATTGATCCACGCCGCCATGGTGAACGCACGCGCTGCTCCGGTAGGCGAGTCCAATCGCAAGTGCTGAGTCAACTCAACATCCATGTAGTCGTCGACGCCATCCAAGACGAGGCTTGAGCCTGCGCCAATTCCAGGTCCCCTGGTCGCCCCGTTTTTCAAAACCCCATCAGTTCCGTTCCCAGAACCCTCCTCCACTGCTGGATCGGTCAGAGTCACTTCGTCAAAAGACCATCGGGCGAAGTATTCGCTGTCTTCAAATCCTCCATCGACACTCACCGCTAGGCGGAAGAACAAGGGCGTTGTCAAATCAGTCAGCTGCGCCTCAAGGCGCTCGATCTCACCATCGACTGAGACCAACTGCAGCCCGACGGGGCTCGACCTCCAAGCAACAAGGTCCTCCGAAGTCTCAAGTCGTGCTCCAGCGACATGTTCGTGAGCGACTGAGCTACGCTCAATCCAGACCGTCACTCCACCCACCGAACGCTCGACCCCGATTGGAAACGGCTCGGCCTCGCTCGGGCTACATCCACAGTACCACTCCAAGAGGTTCGGCACTCCATCGGCGTCTGGATCAGCCATCGGATGCTGATTGTCGGTAGAAAGTGGATAATTGGAAGCCGCCCACACCTCATATGGCGCGGCATTCGAACACAGAGGCAATCCAATCACAACCGCCATCAGGACTCCTACACTAGAAGTCCGGTGAGTACGGGCAATTCGGTGTAGAGAGGGAATCATGGTCTTCGAAGGTACCAACCGCCCGATTCTGAAGCAAGTGAACTTTCAGATGACCTCCCCCTGTATACGGGATCGCCACCACGATCTACCGCGCTACCGAAAATCGGTTGCCTCAGCGGTCGCCAGTGCTGAAGGTGGCGCGCCGGGAGTACGACGACCACCGTGCCACCGCCCCACCCAATGTCAGACCGTAGGAAATGCGACCTTCTCCTGGTCGGCCAGACTCCACCACCCTACCACGGCCAAGCCGTGGTAACGGCAATGCTCTTCGAGCACAACTGGCAAACCCTCGATGTCGAGACGCTCAGGATGGCTTACAGCGACTCCCTGGACTCCGTAGGAAAAGCCTCAGTCGCCAAGATCTTCCACCTCTTCGAACTGGTCTTGCAAACCTGGAAGCTGGCGCTGACCAAGCGACCGACGACGCTCTACTACCTACCGGCCAGTGCCAATCGAACACCAGTCATCCGCGACATCATTTACCTGTTGCTCGTCCGCTGGTGCTTCCGGCGCAAGGTGTTCCACTATCACGCGGGCGGCCTACCTGAGTTTCTCGCCGAGGCGGGCATACTCGGTAAGCTCGGCCGGCTCGCCTATCGCGGCGCCGATGTCAGCATCGAGATCTGTGAGACTGACCTGCCACCGGCGCAGGCCTTCGGTGCCCGGCGGCGCGCCATCGTCCCCAACGGCCTAGACGTCAACATCCTCCCCCGCCAACGCGCCGCCAACGCCCCCTGCCGCATCCTCTTCGTCGGTGGCCTCAACGAGGGCAAGGGTATCCTCGAAATCCTCAAAACCGCACGCGCCCTGCGCGAGAGAGAGTCACCGGAGTTCGAGATGCTCCTCGTCGGCGCCTGGGCCTCTGGTGAGTTCGAGGCGGAAGCGACGGCCTACATCGAGGAACACCAGCTCGGGGAGCTCGTGGCCTTCGGCGGCGTATTGAAAGGCGATGACAAGTGGCAGGCCTACGCCGACGCCGACGTGTTTTTCTTCCCCTCGCACTACGCATCCGAGAACTTCCCGCTAGTGCTGATCGAGGCAATGGCCTGCGGGCTCCCGATCGTCTCGACTAACTGGCGCGGGATCCCGCAACTGGTCGACGGGAGTGGCTGCGCCACGCTCTGCGAGCCGCGCTCGACCGGGGAGTTCGCTGATGCCATCGGGGCGTTGCTGTCGGACCAAGCGCTCCGCGAGCAAATGGGCAAACGCTCTCGAAACCACTACGCGGACCACTTCACCGAGGCGAAATTCATCTCGACGATGGAGGAGATCTTCACCGGAGTATGCCAGTGTTAGCGAATTCATCTACCCGCAAGAAATTCCTCCACGCCTACCTCTCGAAACTGGAATCGAGTGGAATCCGTGCGGTCGTCCTGCATTCCTATGAGGACTTGCCTGGCCCAGATGATCACGACATCGACATCGCCACCGACTCCGGGAATCTCGAGCGTGCCCTCGAGCTCCAAGTGGATGTCGCCGCAGAACACGGCTGGCAACTTGTGCAGAGCCTGCGACACGAGATCACCGCCTCCTACCGCGTCCTCGCCAGCATCGACAACCCCCTCCAATCGCTCAAACTCGACCTATGCTCGCACTACATGGCGCTTGGTCGTCAAATCATCACCGCCGAGGAGCTGCTCGAAGGCTCAGGCCATCACCACGCCATCCCGATCCCACAAGCCCGCAACGAGTTTGCCTACCTGCTAGCAAAAGCCTTCGTCAAAGCCAAGCCCGCGACGGCCGTCTTGCCGAGACTCGCCGAACTCCACCAGATCGATGCGCCCGGCTGCGATCAGGTGGTGTCGCGCTTCACTGACCGGGCCAAGTTTTCAGAACTCAACTCCGCGGCGGTGACCGAAGACAATTACTTTTCCCGTCGCCGCGAGAAGTTCTACGCAAAGCACCCGGTCGCCAGCCACGCGAAAGAATTCTTCCGCAAGCTGCGCCGCTTCCGCCGCCCGACCGGCGCCATGCTCGTCGTCCTCGGCCCGGATGGTGCCGGGAAGAGCACTGTCATCAACGCGCTCGAATCGGGCCTAGCCCCATTCTTCCGCCGCTACCGCTACATCCACTTCCGCCCCGGCTTCGGCGACGCCGCAAGCGGGGGCAGCACCGGCAAACCAAACACCGACCCGCACGGCCAGAAACCACGCAGTCTCCCATCCAGCTGGCTCAAGGTCGGCTACTACACCGCCGACTACATTTCCAGCTACGCGAGGACGCTGCGCACACAGCTCGCGGCATCGACCCTCATTATTTTCGACCGCTACTACCAAGACCTCCTCGTCGACCCTAAACGATTCCGCCTGTGCGGCTGCGAGCTACTTTTAAAACTGCTAGCCCCGCTCATCCCAAAACCGATGCTCTACCTCGTGCTCGACGCCGAACCGGAAGCGATCCACGCACGCAAACCAGAACTCCCACTCGAGGAACTCACCCGACAGCGCGAGATCTTCCGACAATTCGCGCAGAGCGAACACCGCGCGGTGATCATCCCCACCGGCGGCGACGAAACCGAAACTCTAACATTCGCACTAAAAACCGTCGTCAGAAAAATCGCCGAGAGGGAGACCGAGCGATGAGCGATACGAAACGCCTGAGGGCTCTGATCTCCGCCTACGCCTGCAATCCCGCGGAAGGCTCCGAAAACGCCGTCGGCTGGCGCTGGGGGATGGAGATGGCCAAGCACCACGACGTCACCGTCCTGACCCGCGCCAACAACCGCGCCGACATCGAGGCTGCCGTCGCCAAACTCCCCGCAGAGACACCGCGCCCAAACTTTGCCTACCATGACCTCGGCGCATTCCTCCAGCGGGTGAAAAAAATTCGCGGGCTCAACCAGTGGTACTACCTCTGCTGGCAGAGAGGCGCACGCAAGACGGTGAGCAGACTCAACGCCGCGACGCCATTTGATCTCCTCCACCACGCCACCTACGCAGCCTACCGCTACCGCACCGCTCTAGACGGCCACGGTGTTTCCGTGCTGTGGGGGCCAGTTGGTGGAGCCGAGCGTGTCCCGTGGAAGTTGCTACGCCTCGACAGCAAATGGAGCTTCTTCAGCGAAGCCACACGCAACCTCATCAACGCCCTCCAGCAAGTCCCGTTCCTCGGGCTGATGCCCAAGAGCGCCTGGAGCGAAGGCGTCCTCGTATCGACCCCCGAAACCGAGGAGAAACTCGCCAGCCGTGGGATAAAGGCGACCCTTTTCCCCGCCATCGGTCTCGACCTCCCAGATTCGCTACCGCTGCCCCGCAAGCACGCGCGCGGTACACCTCTAAAAATCATCTATGTCGGCAATCTCCTCTTCCTCAAAGGCCTCCACCTCGCGCTCGAGGGTCTCGCCGACTGCGAGTTCGACTTCCACCTGACGATTGTCGGCGACGGCATCTACGGGAAAACTCTGCGTCGCATCGCCTCACGCGCCGGACTGGAAGACAAGGTCACGTTCACCGGTCGCGTGCCGATGGGAGAGGTCGAGTCCCATCTGCAGGCCGCCGATATCTTCCTATTCCCAAGCCTGCACGACAGCGGCGGCTTGGCATTGATCGAGGCCATGTCCATCGGCCTGCCAGCCGTCTGCCTCGACTGCGGCGGCCCAGCCGTCGCCGTCGATGACACCTGCGGCATCAAGGTCATTGTCGACACCGGGCCATCGATTCGACAAGGCATCGCCAAAGCCCTCC
>JBLHKE010000475.1:0-6271 GCA_047619485.1 Verrucomicrobiales bacterium
TCATCCACACGCCGTCCGGCTCGGGGACGATCCCGGCGATGTGCACCTTCCGGGTCGAGAGTCGGATCACGAACAGGAAGTGGTAGCGAACGAGCCCTCGCAGCGTCCGCACTTCCACGGTGAAGAAGTCCGTGGCTCCCAGCACCTTCCAGTGCATCCGTAAGAACTCCGCCCAAGTGGTCTTCCGTTCGCGCTCCGGAGCTGGCTCCATACCAGCATGCTTCAGGATGTCGGCGATGGTTCCTCTCCCGATGTCGTGACCGAGATTTGCAAGCGCCCCCCGGATCCTCGTATAGCCCCAACCCCGGTTCTCCTCGGCCATCCTAATCACGAGTTGGCGGAGTTGCTCTGCGGTCGGTGGCCGGCCGATTTTGCGCTGCTTGCCGCTCGAATCGTATTTCTTCGCGATGAGCTTCCGGTGCCACGCGAGCAGGGTCTGCGGCGTCACCAGATTGGCAATCTCTTTCAACCGACCGAAGCGGATGTGCTTGGCCTTCCGCGCCAATCGGGCTCTTTGATCATCGGTGAACATTGGCCGCCCGTGCCCCTGCTACTCCTTCATTCCCCTGATCTCCTCCTGCAAGTATTCGATCACGTGCTGCTGCTGCCGGTTCATCCAGCCCGCCAGCGACACCGGGATAAGTTTGAATGCGTCCATCAGTGCATTCTTGCAGCTTCACGCAGGCGGAACACGCTCCCTATTACGGTTTTTGTCGTGCCCTCAACCGCTTGAAATTCAGCAGGTTCTCTTGTAATCGAGTTTCCGGACACTACGGGAGCGCCTGTTGATCTCGGAGAGGGAATCTATGGGTTCAGTCGCTTATTCAGGGCGGAGGGCAGTTAACAACCACGACAACTCGTTAGGTCTGGGATTAGGCAAAGGTAACGACAAGGCTTGGGTCGAAACCAACCATGGCCGCATTATCGACATCGCGGAAAAGAAGGCCCGATACGTGCGCCTCTACAGCTGCGGCAACACCGCGAACGAGATGAACCACTACGTCGAGGTTGAAGTGTTCGGCAGCCCATAGGGCTTGTTCGGAGATTACTTCGCCTTGAGCATCTCGACGCGGACCGCCCCAGACGGGATTCCGAGGCGAATCTTCCCGGGCTTGTCCTCGCTCACCGTCACGCCACCGCCGCTACGCAGTTCCCATCGACCGGGAGCTGCCACAACGATCTCACCCGGCGGGTGATCGGCGGGCAGATCGATGCTTAGTTTTTCCTCACCCGCGTGCAAGCTGGCGCCGAAGGGGGCGGTCAGGGAAAACCCTTTCGTGGCCACCGTCCCCTCGGCACCGAGCGCTAACAACAACGAGCCGGCACCGCGATTCTGGATCGAAGCCGCAGTCCCCACGAACGCGTACTCGGCACCTTTCGCCTCCGAGTGATTTTTGCACAGAAACACATGGTCGATGCCCCACTTCGCTTTGATCGAAATGACACGGCCACCGCCGGAAGTGACAAATCGCGGCACTTCCTCGTCGGGCTTGCGCGGGAACAGGGCGACGAAGTAGCTGCCGTCGCCCGGTAGAGTCAGTTGCAGGAGGTCTTGGTATTCGGAGAACTTCGGCACGTCGGCAGCCTGCGGGTTCAAGCCGTAGCGCAGGGTGTGCCGCGGGGTGCCGCTTGGGCTGGCGATGTAGTATTCCAAATCCATGCCGAACTGACCGAGCGCGGTGAATCGATCGCCCTTCAGCAAGCTCCGCGCGGCGATCTTGTCACCTGGAGCGTCGGCGAGGAACTTCGCGCGCTCGGCGACCTGGGACGCGGCGCCGATCTTCTCGGACAGCGTCCAGAAGTGCCACTGGCTCGCCTGTCCGCCGAGCACGGTGTCGCGCAAGATGAGGTAACCCACGCCGTCCGGCGCGTCGTCTTTGACCGATATCAGCTGGCGCTGCCAGTGCATCGGCAGCCCGCCGGACTTGGGTGTCGACGGGAAGGCCGGCGTGGTTGGGGGAAGAGAGAACACGCGCGACCAAGCGCCGGTGAGCTCGAAACCGGCGCTGGCGTAATCGAGGCGCGGCAAAGCCGCGAAGGCATCTTGGCTGGCCGTTCCGGTGAAGCCAGTCGGCGGAGGCGTCCCCCCCGGCTTGTGGCTTGCGGCGGGCATGACACGATTGAGCAGCAGCGAGTGCAAATTGCTGTAAGGGTAGCCGTTGAACTCGCCGCCCATCGGCACGCCGCGGGCGAACCACTTGGAGATCGCACCGGTCTCCGAGGGCCAGATCTCGCCGTCGGGATTGGTGGCGAACTGCGAGATGAACAGCAGGAAATTTTCAGCCTCCGTCCCGGTTCCGCTGCGCAAAAGGTAGCCCAGCCTGCGGATCGACTCCGACTCCCAAACGGGCGCTCTGGCCGGTAGGCCGGGATCGGTGTAGAGGCGTTCGAGGCCGCCGATCCCCTCGCCCATGATGTAGGTCAGGCCGGTCTGCTGCCAGCTCCACTGCATGGTCGCGGAATACTCCGGGTCGAGCTTGCGGTAAGCCTTTGCCAGCAGGCCACCCATCCCCCAGCGGTCGCCGCGCTCGCCCCGGCCGTGTGGCGCAGATACCCGCGGGAACAAACCCGGGCCATCGGGTTTCGGTTCGCCCCGCGGCGCGCGCAGCGGAAGTTCGCGCTGCGGGTCGGGCGGCGTGAGCAGGCGTTCGTAGAGCATGCCCATCTTCTTGAACTTCTCGTTCGAGAGGAAATCGCCGAAGCCCGCCCGCTGGGCGACGATGGCGTAGGCCATCAGCTTCGACACCGACACGCGTGCGTAGTGGCTGCTCTCGTTCCAGTAGCCATCGTCATCGAGCGTCTCGTCGAGCCACTGGTGCATCTGCCTACTTGGCAACTCAGCCCACTCGCGCGCCATCGGGTGATCCTTCAGTAGGCAAGCCAGGATACCCTGGTTGAGCACGTGGGTGATGGTCATGTTCGGGTTGCCCGAACGGTAGCCCCGCGCCGGCGACCAGTTAGCCGCGCTGGCCGCGTAGTAGGCGAGATAGGCCATGCGTGCGCGCCACCGCTTGCGCTGCTCGGGAGTGATGCGGTCGGAGTCGATTATAATGTCATACTGCCCTGACATATTGCCAATCTGCCGCATCAGATCGAACTCGCCGAAGCGGCCGAGCGCCCCCTCCAAGCTCTTGATCGCACGCTCGCTGGTGAGCCCATCCAAGGCCTTGGGATCCGTTTCGACAACGCGTGCCACCTGCGCGGCATCCATCATCAACCACGGGTGCTTCTCGGCCGCGTCCGGCCACTCGAGAACCATGTCCTTCACCGCATCGAGTCCCAAGGGAGGGCCAGACGCGGGTCCCTTGAGCGCAGGGTACACGGCGAGCTTTCCCTGTGGGTCATCACCCTCGCCCAGGCTCCAAATGCGTGCACCCGCAGCATTGTTCACCCGCAGGGAGAGGGCGCCGTCTCCCCCCTTGACGAGCGGGAGAAGCTTTGACGAGAAGTGGCCGAAGGCCGCCTCGCCGCCCTCGACCGGCAACACCCAACGATCCGGCTGATGTCGAAGGAGAACCAACTCACGTTTGCCGTCGGCGAACTGCAGGTAGACATCCGGCTGGGTGAACTCGTCCCACCAATCGCCCCAAGGCGAAAGATTGGTGATCGTCCCGGCGGGGTAGGCAGCGACCGGGCGCTGCAGCCAGTTGGTTCCCGCGATGGGGGTGACGCCACCCTGTTTGCCGGCCGCCTCCTTGGGAAATTGCAAGGTCAGCGCTGGCAAACCTTTGGATAACAGTAGATCCCAACCGTCTTCCGGCTTGTTCTCCGCCACCGCGGTCTCGAAGCCCAACCCACGGCCGCGCGCGTCGAGGCGGGTGCGCACCTCAAGCGTGTTGCCGTCAAGGTAGGTGTAGGTGCAACAGGCGCGAACGAACACCGGCCCGGAATCGATGATGCTAGCGCTATACGACGCGATCGGTGTCGGGCCAAACATCCTCCCGCCACCGAACCAGCTGCCGTCCGCCAGTCGCATCCCAACCACCGGCGGGGGCGCTTTTTCCGCGGGCACCGGTGGGTCGTAGGATCTCTCGCCCACAGTCAGTCGCACACCGAACGTGGCGCTGGCCGCCTCGGCCTGGCCGTTCTTGCTGCTAAGTTGCAGGTCGCTCTTGCCCTTGCTGGTAGCCGGTTTGGCACCGTAGTTCAAGGTGTAGCGCAGTGTGGTTCCCGGCTCCAATTTGGCGACGAGAAAAGATAGCGTCGCCGAGCGCACGAATTCGCCCCCCGGGAAGAGCGTGACATCCGACAGCTGGCAGGCCTGCTCGCCACCTGAACCATCGAGCTTGAGCGAGGCTGCCACACAGAGCCCCTTCTCGAATTCGAGGGGATAGCTGACCACCTCATCAACCCAGCTCAGCCCGAGATGTTCGGTCAAAACAATCTGTCTCGTATCGCCCGCAGCCAGCGATGACGCGATACACAATATCAAAAAGATCAGCGTGGGTGTTTTCGTTTTCCTCATCTCGCTTGCAATCCTATACCAGCTGCTGGTGCGACGGAAGTCTATCTATGATGCGGCTAGCCGCTCCCGTTTCGCGGCAGGTGCAAGCCCGACCGGAGCAGCGTGCTGAATAATCTTCATGCGAAGATATTCTCCTGATCCTGATGATCTGATCATCCTTCCCACGAACCCTACAGATTGATTTCTATTCTCCCGAGGGCATGTTCGCCTCCCCGAGAACACATGATCAAACAACTATTCCCCATCCTGGCGATCGCCATTTTTCAGCTCGCCAGCCTTCCGACTTCGGTTGCCGAGGAGTCCCAGCAATACCACTGCGGCCATTGTGCCATCATGGCGCGTCTCCATGCCCAGCAACTCGCGGCCGAAGCAAAGGGGCAAGCACCCCAACACAAGTACGCGCCGGATCGCTTCGCCGATGTGCTCCACCTGAAGCTCGACATCACACCCGACTTCAAGGCGCGGACTCTAACAGGCACGGCCACACTCGACTTCCAACCCATCGCCAAACCGCTGCGGCAATGGCGCCTCAATGCGGTGGATTTGAACGTGCTAAAGGTCACGTCGACCAATACGATCCAGGCCACCCAGAGCACGGACAAGTTTCTCGAGATCACCTTTGCCGAACCGATCCCGGCGGGGGCCAAGGCCCAAGTCACCATCCAGTATGAAGTTGCTCCAAAGAAGGGTCTTTACTTCCGCACCGCGGAGATGGGCTACGCCGCGGGAGATACTCAACTTTGGACTCAGGGAGAGCCCGAGGATCACCAACACTGGTTTCCCAGCCACGATTACCCCAACGAGAAATTCACCACCGAGATGATCTGTCACGTCCCCGAGGGGATGGAGGCGCTCTCCAACGGGCACCTCGTCTCGCAGAAGAAAAACGACAAGACCGGGCTGGTCGCCTTCCACTGGTTGCAGGACAAGGTGCACGTCAATTACCTGGTCAGCCTAGTAGCTGGCTACTTTGAGAAGGTCGAAGCCAAGCACCGCGACATCCCAATCGCTCTCTACGTCCCGCCGTCGGAGAAGGAGCAGCTCGCCAATACCTTTCGCGACACCGTCAAGATTATGGAGTTCTTCGAAAAGGAGATCGGCGTGCCCTATCCGTGGGACAAGTACTACAACGTCTGCGCCGTCGACTACATGATGGGCGGGATGGAGAACACCAGCCTGACCACGCTGACGCTGGGCACTCTATTTTCGGATGCGAGCGAGAACCTGCACAGCAGTCGCGGGCTCGACGCGCACGAACTAGCACACCAGTGGTTCGGCGACCTGGTCACCTGCCGGGACTGGAGCCACCTCTGGCTCAACGAGGGCTTCGCGACTTACTACTCCCTCCTCTATGACAAGGAGCTCCTGGGCAACGACCACTTCAAGTACGGCCTCTATGGCAAGGCGCGCAGCATCTTCGGAAACTCCAAGGATACCATCCCCATCGTCTACCAGGGATACAGCAACCCGATGGAGCAATTCAGTTTCCGCGCCTATCCCAAAGGCGGCTGGGTGCTGCACATGCTGCGCTCGGAATTGGGCGAGGACCTCTACCGGAAGTGTGTGAAGACCTACCTGGAGCGCCATCAATACAAGACGGTGGTCACCCAAGACCTGGTGGAAATCTTCGAGGAGTTGAGCGGGCGCTCGCTGTCGCAGTTTTTTGATCAATGGGTTTACCTGTCCGGCTATCCTGAGATCAACGTGAACTACTCTTGGGACGAGTTGACCAAGCAGGCCAAGCTGAGCGTCACCCAGACCCAGATGACCAACGAGAAGCGACCGTTCTTCAAATTCAATCTGCCG
>JBLHKE010000476.1:0-6267 GCA_047619485.1 Verrucomicrobiales bacterium
CGAGTGACTTCTACAATGAAGACGGCTTCGTGCGCGTGCGGCTGGGCAGGTCGGTCTCTGCGCGCGGGGTGCCGACAGTTGATGAGGAGGGCGATACTTCGGCACAGAAGAACGCGAACCTGGTGCTTGATCGCTTTTTCAAAAAGGAGACACGTCTCACGGTGATGCACCGCCCGTATTCGCATCGGAAGTCGCTGATGGCTCGCGCGGCCGAGAAGTTTCCTGAAGAATTCCACCTCACCCGACGCAGCCATTTTCGCTCCATCGAGATGTTCGCGCTGCACAGCTACCTGATTCCATATTGGGCTTACTACATCGGCGAGGCCGAACTGGTGTCACCGCAGTTGTTCCGTAAGGACATGTTCTACTGGAGCAATTCTCCGCGCCATAATCGGGAGGTGGCCAACCGCATCCGAGAGACGAACCCAGTGAGTTTCTGTATCCAGGCAGATCTTTCCGTACCGATCTTGGAAGAGAGCGTCGTGGCCTATCGCGGGGTGATGGATTCCTTGTTCCCGGACAAGTCGAGTTTTGAGAAGTAGGCCTTGGAGGCCGGCAAGCCGGGCAAATAGCGGTGGTAATTTAGTTAAGGTTTGTTGGCTTTATGGAATTTCTAGAGAGATGGATGCTCCCGCAAAACCGCCAAAAACTGAGGGTCCAGCCTGGCAGCGGTGGCAGTGGGCCGAGCGTGCTCTTCTGGTTGGAGAGTAATTGGAACGAGCGCAATCATTTGCTGCACGCTTACTTTTTGCCACCGCTCGCGATCTGGTTGGTCTGGCGGCAACGGCGCGAGATCGGCTCGGCGATAGGGCAACCATCGTGGCTAGGCTTGTTATTGCTCGCGCCTACGATTGTTGGTCACCTGATGCAGGACACGCTCTGGAAAAAAGTCGTGCTGTTCGCTGCTGCGATGCCACTCGCGGTCGCTGCGAATGCGGTGCGTGATCCTGCTGGCGGAGTAGGTGCTAAGGGGTTATTTACTGACAAGCCCTAAGTTGGCGATTGCCTCTTCGATACGGAAGTAGCTGGCTAAGGCACGAAGAATTGAAAGCAATGGCTTTGTCTGAGGTAGTTCAGATCAATCGAGATCGACGCGCAGGCGGATTGGCAGGACGCGATGCTTGGCATCCACCACCCTGAGCTCGATCCAGTGGAGTGGATCGCGATGATCTTCCGGGATGAGCCAACTGAACTTTCCGTCTGCTGATACGCTGAAATTTTCCAGTTTCTTCTCCGGCTTCAGGTAGCGAAGTGGTGGATCACTGGCGACGACATCGAGCTGGAACGTGAGTTTGTCGCCTCTCCTCGCCCTGAGATTGAGTGGAGATCGGACTTGGAGGATTCCATGTTGCCACTTGTCTGGGGCGACGGCGTTAATCGGAGTGAGGATGAGTCGATCGAGAGACGACGGCATCGTCACAATCGTCCTATATTTTGGATTGAGGATGAAGCGTTTAGCCGGATGGCTGATCGCCATCTCCTGGCCCGGTTTGGTCGGCTTGACCAAGCTACCGCTGAGATCTGGCAAGACGCCTACAGGCCGGCGGGTTTGTGTGTCGTGGATGTATCCCTCGAAAACCGGTTTGCCGGCCTCGCCAGAGTTATCGCCGTAGGTGCGGGCGAGCGAGAAATAGAATCCGGGGTGCTCTGAGGGAAGGTAGGTCGGCTTGTCGATGTGGAGGAAATCGAGATCGAATGCCTTCTCCATACGGGCATCGAAAATGCCCGCCCCGCCGGTGAAGACCATGTTCCCATCTGGAGAGAGCGTCGCGCATGTTGTCCGCAAATGGTGATCTCCTCCGCTCAGCGATATATCGGCCGCCCGGCCCGACACACGACAGTTCGCGATGACCTTTCCAGAGCCGCCAAGAGCGACGAAGGAGTTGCCCGATTGGGAGGAGATGACCGAGTAGGGCTGGAAGCTCTGGCCGAGTTTTTCTTGAAGCGGCGCACGCGGGTTCCTCAACTTAAGTTCGAGTGCTTCTACGCTGAGGTCGGCGCCGTTTATGGTCACTGTGTAGTAGTTTCTTCCTTTGTGGAGGATCGCGAATGCCTGGCTCGAATCGCTGCCCATGCTGACCGATCGCAGTGTGGAGCCGTCGGGCAGATGCCTCTCGGCCTGAACCTTGAGGTCGGGCAAACTCCAGCTGGTCATTTTGCCAGTTTCTGTACCGATGCCGATCACCCTGTCGCGGCCCGCTATCAGGCTTACCTTATTCTCATCGAATGGAGCGAAGGCGACGAAGTCCGTGCTCGCTAGGTCGAACAGGCCAATCTTTTTCAGCGAGCCGAAATGGATGGCGATGTAGCGACCGTCACCACAGGTGGATAGATCGTCGAGCGGCGCCGGCAACGTCACCGTGACCGGTGCCACTTTTGGCGAGACTGGTTTCGGATGCTCGGTTCCCTTTTTGAGCGGCGTAGCCCAGCCACCGCGTGCACCCAGACCGTCGAGGTAATTTTTGTGGTCAAAAAGATTGAGCGACGCGAGCAAGATCTCGCCCTGGACCAACTGTGGTATCTCAGTGTTTTTCTTGCTCCCGATTTCGACCGTAAACGCAAGTGGCTCGGGCTCCAGTTCGGCGAAGACGCGCCCGAACCGGATTTCCCGCGTGTCGGAATCCCTCGCAGATATCAACTCGTTTTTCGTCGCTACCGAGAGGCTAGATGGGCCAGGATACGCCTCGCCACTGCGGTCAATCTGAAGGTTTTTCTCCCCGAAAGTGATTCGCTCGATCTGATCAAAGGGGACTGCCGCGCGGCTGTTTTTACTTTCCCGACCACGAGTCAATCCACGCACGCTCTCGCCGCTTTTCAGCTCGACCTCGACCTCCGCCCAGAGCTGTGGAGGCCTGTCTAAAACGTCATTTCTCGCGATCACGACGCGGTATTCGCCTCCCTCCGTCAGTGAGGCGACCACCATCTGTGCGCGTCCGACCTTGAGCCCGACCACCAGATCATTGGGGTGGAGGGCCGAACCCTTCGGCAAGTCGACCTTGATTGAGAAACCGAAGCTCTTTCCGGGTGTGATGCCACGATTCAGCGGCGCGAGTCTGACCTGTACGAGTGGCTTCGCGAGTGCCGTGACGATTTTTTCGACATCGCTGAACATCGTCCTCGACTCCTCGCTAGGATCGCCCTTGTCCCCGATGCCTGCGATCAGCAATCCGTTCTTGTCGAAGACGGGGGCGCCGGTCGACGGCGGCAGCGGGCGTCCGCGGGTCTTAGTGATCTGTTTGTAGGCCTGCACCTTCAGCTTCGGTGGTGCGTCCGCCAGCTTTTGTGGATCACTGACCGAACCGTAACAGGCCGTGATCCGCGGGGTTTTCGAGACACGGTTCTTGCCAAACGGAACCGCTTTGTGACCGTTGGGATCAACCGCTTGCAGCCGGGCGAGCCAGAGATCGGGGTAGCTAGCTTGTAAGATCGTTTCGACAATTCGCTGGTTCTGCTGCCCCGGTGAGAGGTAGACCTCGACCTTGCCGCCGATGGGCACGCCCCACAACGCCGAGCGACTGGTGAGATAGATGCCTGCGTCGTCCACGCAAAACGCGCCCACCGACCCGCTGCGCTCGCCGTCATCGTAGAAGACCATGCCGACGCTCGCTGCGAGCACCTCGGCATCCAAGCTGCCGCCCCGTGCCGATCGGCCAGCCGCTAGGGCGAGCAGCGACACGAACATCAAACCCATTATCCTGATCTGCCCAGCCATCACCTCGCGATTTGGATTGTGAATGTATAAAAGCGCTCGCGCCCCTCGCTGTCTGAGAGCGATAGGATGATTGATTCCTTTTGGCCGCGCATATTGGTCGGGACGTTCCATCGCACCAGGCCGGTGTCATTGACTGCGAGCCCCTCCGGGCCGCTCTGGAGTTTGAACTTGATCCCGCCACTGCTCGAGGCGGCGGTCACTTGATGTGAGAACAAGGTGCCGATTTTCCCGATCGAAGGTGGCGGCGAATTTACCAGGAGGTAGTCCTCACCGAGATTTTTGAGCTTCTCCTCAACCGAAAATTCGATCATCTCGAATTTGTTGAAACTGCTGGGCAGGTAGATGAACACATCGTATTTCGGGATGAGGTAAAACCGCTTGGCGAGCGGGACGATGGTCGATTCGTAACGCACATCGTCGCTTAGCTCTTCGGGTTTGAAGCCGATCAGTTTCGGCAGCTCCAAGCCGACCCCATCGACACCGCCGACGAAGACTTTCGGATTAGAGGCGCCGGGGTCTTCGATCTTGTTCTTCGTGCCATCCGAGAAGCGGTTGATTTTCACCTTGAGGTGGATCCGGTGGGTCAGTGACGGGAGGTCGAGTTCCTTCGGGGTCGACGGGGTGAGCAAGCGGAGCGAATCGCTCATGATCCCGTGGGTCGCGCTGTAGACGATATCTCCGGTCGGACCGGGGGAGAGCCAGCCGTCAGACCGGCTGCTCCCGACGGAAGTCGGGAGCATCTTTAGCTCAGCGCCATCCCAGGTCATCAATCGCCCATAACCGTCGGGGCGGCAGCGGGTGACGAGGTTGCCTGGCATCGATGTGAGCAGGAAACTTTTCGTTCTGCTGTGATTGAGGTTGTCGACCTGGATCTCAGACTCGGGGGGGAGGAGCAGGCGCCCGGAGACTAAGTCGAAGACATTCAGGATCCGCCTGGCTCTGCGCGGGTCGTCGACGGGCATGTTGCGCTCGACGAAAACATGGCGCGGGCTATCCGGACCCATCGCGACCGCCCGCACCATGCCTTTGAAAGGAAGTTTCTTGGAGACTTTCTTCTCAGGCGGGTCGTAGCTCCACAGCTGGTAGACGTGGTTGCTTGGGTAGAAGACGGCGACTCCGCCGCGACCGCAGGCGATCAGCGCGTCGCCGGCAGAGAGGTTGATGAAACCCGCGATCTTGCGCTCTTGGGTGTCGAACACCGTCGCTTTCTTCAATTTTTCATGCACCGCGACGATGTAACGACCGGATGCGCCGATCGAGATGTCGCTGACCTCGCCAGGCAACTCTATCGTTTTGGCGTTTGCCTCTGAAAAACAAATGGCTGTGACCGCTAGTAACGCGGGCACGATGATCGATTTTCCCATGCCAGAACCTAGCATTAGGCAGAGTCGGCAGTCTAGAGCGTTTTCTAGTTGGTCGTGACGCTGGCTTCTAGCTTGCCTTCTCTGCGTAGCGATCGAAGCGGTTAGAGAGGATGAAGAAGGTCGGTGCCCACAGCCCGACAAAAATTCCGAAGCGTTCTCCGTGAGCTTTTCCTTCTAATTCGACTCCGCCGGTGAGATACCAGATAGCAATTGATCCGATGATGGAGGCGAAGCCGCAGAAGAAACAGATCTGGCCGACGAGTTTGAGTGTTTTTGCATTCATGTGGGTAAATTACGAGTGGCGGTCATGCTTGGACGGATTTAGTTTAGCGGAGCTACTGATTGTGCTAGCGACGCGCCTTCAGTTCTTCCATGCGCCAGACGTGGGCTGGGATGTCGAACGGTCGCCGGATGCGCTCGTCGAACGCGCGCGGCCACTCGGTGCCGAACGGCCCTGGCTGAAAATTGTTGAAGCTGACATCGACGTCGGCACCAGCAGTCGATGCTAGGCCGAGCAGCGTCAGTTGGACGCGGTGGAGGCGTTTGCTCTCATCGCCGATCCACACGATAACCGCGTCGGCTTCCGAGTTGCCAAAGCCGGGTCGCACCGTGCCAGCGACCAGCGTGCAACTTTCTCCACCGAGCTTGCGTTTGCCGACGCTCCGCCAGCCGGAACCTCGTTCGAGCAGGGCGCTGCTGCCGAAGGTGAAGACCACGTAGCAGTCCGCAACGAGCGCCGCGGCGTCGAGTTCTTCCTGGTCGGCGATGCGTTTTCCGTTGCGTGTGACCGTGATCGATTTCCCGGTGCGCGTGACGATCTTCTCACCACCGGTGCCACGATAGACCTGCCGGACCTTCAACTGTTTTGGGAAATAGCTCTCGTCGGATACCTTGCGGAATTCGGGGTCGGTCACGACTGGTTGGATTCTGGTGGCCAGGTTCGCCCACTCGCCATCGTAGCATACATCCACCCGTGAGAGTCGCTGATAGGGGTTTCCCGCCTGTTGCGAAGACTCCCTAACGAGCTGCAGTGCACCGGGTTGGTTTTTGGTCTCGCTGGTGATTTCAGGGCGTGGCAGCGAGGTGCATGAGGTCAGCATGCCTGCACAACCTAGGGCGATGATAGCGTATTTCATGTGGGGAATTACGCTGCACGTGGGCATTCTGGACGGTGGGAATCCTTAAACTACA
>JBLHKE010000477.1:0-6235 GCA_047619485.1 Verrucomicrobiales bacterium
CCAGCCGGCGCCCAGGATCGGGAAGCCACAAGGTCAACCAGAGCCAGCGAGCTTGCCAGCCTTTGCATTTTGCCCGAATCCTACGAGATGCGACCCGACGTGTTCGTCCTGATTCCAGGCGCCAAACGGATAGGTTTAACGCTATTCCGCAAGAGCGACGACGGTCTAGTACCTTACACCCGCGAGGAGCTACGGTATTCGGGGATCACGTGGTACCAATGCCTGCTGCAGGGAAGAAAAGCCGCAACAGAGCACCTCAAAACCCTCAAACACGAGATCAAGCGCGACCACCGCAAGATCATCCAGTATGCCCGCTTCACTTCCGACAGCCCACTGACCGCCAGTATTCTGCTATCACCGGAGCTACTCAAACGCTTCGAGGATACCCTCGGCAAGGAGCTCTATGTCACCATCCCGGATCGCAACAACGTGTTCGTTTTCCCTAAGCTTTCCGAATCGATCAAGGCCGTCGCACCGAAAATGGCACATTTATATAAGGAAGCTCTCTACCCGGTAAGTCGAGAAGTCTTCGAACTCTCGAAGGATGGTATTCGAGTGATTGGAAAATTTTAGAATAATTAACTATTAGGCAAAACTGATAACTATTATTGAAAATCGCGTGAATTAAACCCCTAATTTCACCGAATGGCGATGATTAAATGCCGACACGACCTCGAAAGGCATGGAAATGTGACGCGTTTGTGATATATTAGGCCGCCTATGGCTACAACAAGAAGAACACGGTTTTCACGACGCATCCCCGACCACGTAACAGACGAGTTGGTGGTTGTGTTGTCGAATCCCGAAACCTACCAGTTCAACGCGCTATTCGGACTAGTCTACGCGAATCTGAAAGAGAAAAACGCAGTGAGTGGTGGAGAAGAGATGCTCCGCCTCCGCGCCTACGAGAAACTGCAAAACCTCGTCACTCGGGGTCTCGTCGAAAAATCTCTCAAGACTTATCGCGGCCTCGATCGGATCGAGGAAGCTTCCAGCGCCTGGGCAGCTGCACAAGCAGCTAAGGCTCAGGAAGAAGAAGAAAAGGCTGAGGCCAAGAAGGCCAAAGCTGCAGCCGCTGCAGCAGCCAAACCAAAAGCGAAAGCAGCAGCCAAACCAAAAGCAAAAGCGAAGCCGAAGGCTAAGACCACCGCCAAGGCAAAAGCCAAGTAGCGCGCCCACCACCCAGCACACACCATTCCATCTTTCCTGAATTTCAGGAAACCGCGAAATATTCGAATTCGGGGGCTAGGATCTGATCCTAGCCCCCGTTTTCTGTTTGTGAATAGGGGTTTTGGGGGATGAAGAGTGGCTGAGGTTGGATGCTCTGAGGAGTTAAGCCTCATCGTCAAAACTCTTGAGACCAAAAATCTGTATCCATCCCCCCAAATGGCTTGATCTCCCCGCCAATCCACCAGAAACTCCCACCGAAATGCTCGATCAATACATCCCCGTCCTCATGCAAGTCATCGTGGCCATCGGCTTCGCCGCCAGCTGCTTGATTGCTAGCGTCGTCGTCGGTCGCAGCGGCACGCGCAATGCGATGAAAGACAGCGCCTACGAGTGCGGCATGCTGCCGGTCGGCGATTCCCAACCACGCTTCAGTGTGAAATTCTACCTCGTCGCGATGCTATTCGTCATCTTCGATATAGAGGTAGTCTTCATGTATCCATGGGCTGTCACCTTCAAAGACTTCCTCGCCGCTGGCAATGTCGCAACCATGGCATGGAGCATGCTCGGCTTCGTCGGCATCCTACTGGTCGCGTATGTCTACGCTCTCAAAAAAGGGGCACTCAGCTGGAAAGACTGATCCATTTTGGATTTAGCATTCGCCACTGGATCCGTAGACAGGAACTCCGGCGCACGAGGCGCAAAGCGCTCAAAGAAAGTTGCTTGAAGTTTAGTTCAAGCAAGACAGCGATGCCGCGCGTAGGCCTTCTTCACTAGCGGCTCTTGAAATCCGCGATCCCGACTCTCGCCCTGATACTCTAAAAACGAGCCCGAAACCCCGTAGGCATCAACCCCGTAGGCATCAACCCCGTAGGCATCAACCCCGTAGGCATCAACCCGGGCGGCGCAGCGCGATACCCGTAACCTTCCGATTTGCAATCGAAGCTGTCATGCTGGGCGGCTTAGTCATTGGGACTTCGACTACAAATCGAAGTTACGCCTCCTCACTCCAGTTCGATAAATCCATCGTCCGGCGTCTTCCGCACGAAGAATGCGCGAACACCCACTTGCTCCGCCAGCACACTCCCCTCATCCGCGCCCAGCACCATCAAAGCCGTCGCCCAAGCATCCGCCTCGGCGCAGGTAGCAGCAACAACACTAACAGACACACAATCGTGCGCCACCGGTTTGCGCGTTCGCGGATCGATCAGGTGGTTCGCATCTCCGCGGAACAGCCGGTAGGTACCGGAGGTGGCCACCGCCGCATCCCGCAGCGTGATCACCCTACGCACTTCCCCCACCGACCCCGGCTCCGGCGACTCCAAACCAACACGCCAGTCCCGCTCCCCACGCGCGAGCAATTCTCCGCCCAGTTCGAACAGGAACGCCTCCACCCCCGCCGCCTGCAGGACGTCCTCAATCTCATCCAGTGCGAACCCTTTCGCGATGCCAGAAAAATCCAGCGTCCCAGAGAACTCTGAGCCAAATCCAGCAGCCGCTACGCTTTTGCCGACCTCCACGTCGAAGGCTCCATTACTCTTCTCCTTCACCTCATCAGCGATGGCCGCAACCTCCCAATACTCCTCAGGTAAGCCTGAAACTATCTCACCACGATTCCACCGCGACACAAGGGAGTCCTCCCGCCACGTCGAAAAAATGTCCTCCAATTCGTTCAACCTCGCCGCGATCCTCATTTCCACCCCCCCGATCTTATCCCCGGAGTAGCGCAGGCTCCAAGTAGTACCCATCGCCTCGCCAGCAGATCGCTGCTCAACTTTATCACCCTTCTGGCAGCCAACCAGCGCAGCGAGAAAGACCAATCCCAAACCAACTACTCCGAGCCGTCGTAAAAGAAAAGTCTGCGTCATCTGCGGTTAAAAGATTCGAAGACCTACCGCCAGCGCCAAACAAGCCAAAGCCAACCCATCCCGACGTGAAAACGTCCCAGCGCGTCCCCCACCCCACAAAAAATTCAACATCGCCCCAGTCGGACACCCGTAGCGACAGTAGGCCATCGGCACGAACAGCGAGGCCACCAGGCCGACCACCGCGATCGCAATCGTCGCCCACCCCGCCACGCGGAACAGGTAGGCGTAGAATGGTTCGATCGACACCAGATTGAAAGTGAGCTGGCGCACGCCGACGACGACCACCAAAAGCAACAACAGAAACGGAACCAGACGCAAGACGGTCACGAGCCGGGCGGGCACCCTGATCCTGAATCGCTTCGGCAATGCGTTCTTCAACAGCTGCTGCGCCGCACCATGTGGGCACAACTGGTGGCAGTAGACCTGCTTGCCTGCGACCAACGGCACCAACAAGGCAGAAGCTACCAACAACAGCAATCCCGGAGCGAACTGCCAGGCCACCCCGTTCTGCGCCCAGCCGACCAGTAGCGCCTGCGAAATCAGGTCGCCATTCACCAGCCCAAGATACACGATCAACACCAGCTGGAAGGCGATCCGCAACCAGCGAATCCCACGCAACTTCGTGAACGCCATTACCAGCCCGAAGAGCACCACCAACACCGTTCCGATTCCACGCGAGCCGACCTGCCTAGTGAACCAGGTCTCGGTGCTCCCCCAGAACGTTTCCCTTCCGCCAACCTGTTCCCATGTCTCCGCACGTGCCAAAGCGATCACCGCCTCGGCCACGGTCAGACTTGTCATCGTCGCACCCGAAACGCCTTCCACCTCGTTCTCTTCCAGCAAGAAATCTGCAAGTTGCTCCAGTTTCTTCCCATTGAACATCTGCATGAACGCCGCCTCGTCGCGCACATAACCGACGTATTTCTCGGTGTCGTAGGTATCTCTGATCACCATCCCAAGGATTTTCCCACCCTCTCCACTCACCCCGACGAGGACATCGGATGGACCACCATACCCGATCAGGTTATCGCTATGTGGCGAGGTGTGGTGCAGCCGCCCCAACAGACCACTATTCCCATAGACCACACCATCAGACTTAAGCTCTGTCGCCTGCGGAAAAATTCGCTGCGCATCCGCCAGCTCCAGCGGCCTCGGGAAGCGCAAGCTCGGCGCCGTGCCAGCCACCCGCCGGATCACCCCCTCGGCGATCGCCAGACTCGTCAAGGTAGCGCCCGATACCCCATCCACCCGATCGGTCGTTTTTATCTCCTCCCAATCCTTTCCGTCGAAGATCGACATGAATGCCTCATCCGCCATCACCGGCGCCACGTGCTCCGGCGTGTCGCCGCTCTCCAACACCGACATCCCCAGCACCTTGCCGTCGATGCCGAACGCCAACATGACGTTGTTCGGCCCAGAATAACCGATGATGTCATCGCTATCCGGAGAGGTCGTAATCACGAACCCCAATTCATCACGCGAAGTACCTACAACCACGCGCGCACCACTGATCGCCCTGCCGCTAACGCCGACCGCGGCAGGAAAAAACTTGCGCAGATCCTCGACCGTCGCCCCGAGCAACTCCTCGGGCTCCTCCTCGGGTTCGCCCCGGTGCATGAGCATCAGAACACCGACAAAAACGGCAGCGCGATACACCCGCAGCCACGCCGACTTGCCGAACTTTCCCATCTAGTCGACCGGCAAAAACTGCACCGCATCGATGTGCACGTGCCCCATCGCCCCGCGTGCCTCGACCCTGACGCCGACCTTCTGTCCAGCCTTCACCTCGAAGGAACCGAGCGAGATCATCCCGTTCTTCAGCGGAGCCGGTTTGGTCATATCAATTTTCAGTTCGCTTACGATCACGTCGCCAACCGATACCTTGATCGGGACCTGCGTGCCGCGATTATCGTGTGAACCGTAGGCGTAGCGCAGCTCAATCCTCCCCGATTTTGCAATCTCCGAAACAAAGCTCGCGATCGCGTCGTCAGAACTCGAGTAACGATATCCGTTGGAGACGAATCCATTTAGTCCATCTCCCTTCGTCCACGATCCACTGCGCTTAGCGTTTTGATCGTCGATCACCACCCCCTTCAACTTCGTTGGATCGAGCCCTTTCATCGGCCCACGCGCCCCGGCGCGCTTCATCGCATCCGCTGGGATCACAAACTCGTCATTCACCGTCGCGCGCCGCGCCTTACCTGGCAACTCTAGCATTTTCAGAAGCGAGTCGAGGTACGAATCATAGACGCCACGAGGTGTGGTGTTCTCCTTGATGCAGATCGATGCAGCCTTGCCGACGACCTCGCCCATCATCCCGCAGGTCTTCATCACACGCACTGTTCCCAGCGCCTGGTGCGTCACCGAGATGCAGCGACCCGCCATGAACAAGTTCGGAACATTGCGCGAGTAGAAGCAGCGATACGGCACCGGGTAGCCGAACTCACGGTCAACCCGGCGATCGTGCACCGCGATCGAGATGAACGGGTTCTCCGGGTAGCGTTTCGCGTACTGCTTCTTCGGGTAGTGGAGATCGATCGACCATGTGCTCGGCACGCAGCCGTCGGGGAAATCTTTCTTCGCCACGATATCATCTTGGCTCAAAACCACATCGCCAAGCAGGCGGCGCGACTCGCGTGGACCGCCGATGTAGGCGATCCAGGTCAGCCGGGAGTTCGGGTGTTTTTCCGCGCCCTCGCGATTCTTCATCGCATTGAAGGCGCCGAAGACCGCCCGTAGATTCCAATCGCGGATCCCCTCGGCATCCCCCAGCGGATCCTTGTCAAAACCACTCTCCCAAAACCACTGCCCGTGGAAATCGCGCGGGTATGGGAAGTCCGCCATTTTCAAATCCAAGGCCCATGGAGTCTCTCCAAACGCCTGCGGCTCCACCGCATTTTCCCAGCGCCACATGTTGCTCATCCCCATGCGCCCCTTCGACTCCATCTCGGTATCCGCCTCGGCGAGGTGGCCGATCGTCCCGTGCCCGGTGCAATCGACAAACAGCTTCCCTGTGAACCGCTTCTCAGCTCCGCTACGAGTATCGAAAGCATCCACCGCCAAGATCCGACCATCTGCCATCTCAACCTTGTGGGCGTGATGGTGTAAAAATAGAACGATGTTAGGTTCGGCGCGTACCAGCGTTTCCTTGTGGGCGTCGCCGAATTCCTCATAGGTGCCAGGCGACTTTTTCGCGCGGT
>JBLHKE010000478.1:0-6203 GCA_047619485.1 Verrucomicrobiales bacterium
TTCCCGGGGGACACGTTCGCAAGATCACCGCGCTCCGCCCAACCGGCGGAGAATGCTCGGTCTAATCGGGCGTTGGCGGCGTAGCAGCAGGGACATCTCACCTAGCAGGAGCGCAGCGATGGTGCTCGGCTCAGGGATCGGGTTGATCGAGCGGATGTAGACTTCCGTGTAAGGCATCGCGTGGTTCTCTGTGCCAATTTTCCACATCAAGGTGTTTGGATCGTTGCCATCGGTTCCAGCGACAGCCTGCCCGTAGCTGAATCCTTGCTGGCTTCCATGACCTGTCCAGGACCAGGTGAAGACGCGGACGCCATCATTGGTGGCGGGCGGCGTGCCGACGTTGAACCCATCACGTGTTGCCTGATCTGCGTGTTGAAATTCTCGTGCGTCAGTGTGCGCACTGCGTCCGCTGCCGAGATCCTCCGAGATCTATTTGTGATCAAGCGCTTCACTCGGCCGCAAATTGCGGTGTAGGAAAAGGTTGGAAATAGGATCGAAATTCTACCCAGCAAAGGTCGCGTTCATAGCTTGCACTGATGGTTGGTAGAGCCCTGATTAGATCGACCTATTCGTTCCTGTTTGGCAAACTCTCTAAATCCCACCTCTTATCGGGCAAATCTCAACTGATGATCTTATGCGAAACCAATTGACCCGAAGAACTTTCCTGCGCGCCGGGGGAGTCGCGATCGCCCTGCCGATGATGGAGTCGCTCACGCCACTTGCCCGTGCGGTCGATGGCAAAAAATCGGTGAAGCGCATGGTCTGCCTGTCGAACAACTACGGGATCTATCAGAAGGCATTTTTCCCGGGAGGGGCAGGACGGGACTACGAATTGCCGCCGACCCTGCAACCGCTGGAAAAGCACCGCGAAGATTTCACCGTTTTTTCCAATCTCGATCACGGGCTAACCGGTGGGCACGCTTGCGTGCCGACTTTTTTGAACGGGATCCGACCCGACATGGCTTCCAGTTTTCCCGAAGGGAATATCAGTGTCGACCAGAGGGCGGCCGAGTTCGTCGGCGCGGCCACGCGCTATGCGTCGATGACGCTGAAGGTGAAAGAGAACAACCAGACCAGTTTCACACGCACCGGAGTGCAGGTGCCCTCGATTGATGTGACCGCGATGTATCGCAAGCTATTCCTCGAGGATTCCGCTGAGGCAAACAAGCATGAGCGCTTGCGGTTGAAGCGGCACGGCAGCATTCTCGACACCGTGTTGGAAAGAGCCAAGGCGGTGAACCGGAAATTGGGGAAGCAGGATCAGCAGAAATTTGCCGAGTATCTCGATTCCGTGCGGGGTCTGGAGAAGAAGATTGATCAACAGCATCCCTGGCTTGATCGACCCAAGCCGAAAACCGAGATGGCGGAGCCGCGTCCCGCTCCGCAGACTGCGGATGAGATGAAGATCATGATGGAGCTGATGGCTTTGGCGATCGAGACCGACTCCACCCGGGTCATGACCCTTTCCAGCGGATTTGCCAATGGCGACTTCGGCCTGCAGGGCGGCTATCACGGCTTCTCACATCATGGGGAACTACCGGAGAAGACCGCCGCTCTCAAACTCATCGAACGCAACCAGATCGCGCAGATGGCTTATCTCATCGAGCTGTTGAAGGGGAAAGAAGACACCATCAACGGCGGCACCCTGTTCGATCACACGATGATCCTGTTCGGCTGCGGCATGGCGACGGGAACTCATTCCTGCAAGAACATGCCGCTGGTCCTCGCCGGTGGCGGTTTCAAATTGGGCGAGCACCGCGCCATGCCCGAGGGGAAAACCGAGCGGGTGAAAGCGTGCAACCTGCTGCTGTCCATGCTGCAGAATTTCGGCTTGGAGGTGGGCCATTTCGGCACCAGTACCGGAACGCTCACCGGGCTCGAGTGGGCGTGAGTATGATTCGATACTCTTCTTGAAGAGGCAGAGTAACAATCCCTTCGAACCAGCAATGACACGATTTCAGAAAAGAAAATCAAGGCTACATACTCTGCTCATTGCAGTGACGATTGCCGTGGGGATACTTTCACAGGTGCCTATTTCCGGGGCGGCCGAACCCGAGCCAGATGCGCGTTGGGTTCAAAGTTATGATGCCGGTTACCCAGACGCCAACGGAGCCTGGGCGGGAGGTTCGGAGATGATGCACCTCGCCTCCCACAAAGGCATGCTCTTCGCATCCAACGGCTACTGGGTCGATGCGCGTTGGGTGATCCCACCGGAGGGACGGCGACAATCGGCGCAGGTATTGCGACTCGATGCCGCGGAGGCGCAATGGCAGGTCGACTTGGACATGGGCAAGTCGAACGACGGTCTCGGCCTCGAATACATGAAGGGCAACATCCTCAAATCGGTCACCTTCACCCGAGATGCGAGCGGGAGAGTACTGGAGCAACCCGAGACCCTGCTGGTGATGGCGGCGGGCGCGAACTTCGAGCGCGGCGGAGCCGTTTCTGCATGGGTGCGCGACGACGCATCCGGAAAGTGGACGCATACCTTGGTCAGGCACGGTTCGAGTGCCGGCGGGGTGCGCTGGGTGCCGCGTGACATGGAGGTGTATCGCGACAAGGTGACCGGCGCGGAGCGGATCTTTATGTCGCTAGGCAATCCCGGAATCATCTCCGGGGTCTACGATTCCTCAGCCGCCGGCCGGATACGTTGGGACCGCAACCTCGAGCATCCGTTCCTCACCGACGGCAGCTTCCGGACACGCCCCCTGGGCATCATTCAGGCCAACGGTTCGCTATTCTTCTCCGAAGGCGATTCAATCTACCAGCGCATCGATGGCGAGCGGCCACGCTTCCGCGAGATCTTCGAACTGTTCGAGGACACGGATACCGATGTCGGTGGAATTCGCGGCCTGACACGTGTCCCCAACCCGAATGGCGCGGGTGATTCGCTACTCTTCATCTGGGCACCGGGCGAGGGTTCTGCCAGCGAAGTCAAGCGACTCGATCCCGATGGCAAGGGCGGCTACACGCTGCATGACGAAGTGCGGATCATTGATCTGATGGGGGAATACTTGGGAGTCGAAGTCACCTACACGCTCGGCGCGCACAACATGATCTATCCATTCACTGACCCCGCGACGGGGGAGAACGTGCATATCATCGGCTTCCAAGGAAATATCCGCGGCTCGAAAAACCATCTCCGCTGGAAGGGCAGCGCCCTCTATGCCGGAGCGCCCTATGCCGTGCGTCGGGGTGACCGGAGCTATCGTGTGCTCGAGGTGAACAATCGCTACGAAGTCGGCAAACAACTGCTGGTTTCGCCGCGCACGTTTTGCAAATCACCCTTCGGCGATGACCAAATCTACATCGCGGGTCACGATGCCAGTTTCAAAATCTCCGACGACATGGCGTGGATCTTCCGCGCTCCTGAGTCGGTGGTCCTGGGCTCGGAGCTTGCTCGCGACGCCCTGCCACCCGAGCCGGAACCAAAACCGGCCCAGCGTTTGCTGGAGGGACCGGTCTACGAGTTGCGGATCTATTTCGCCAACGAAAATCGTCTGCAACATCTGGAAAAACGATTTCGCGAGCACACCGACCGTATTTTCAGACAGCATGGACTGGAAGCGATCGGCTATTGGATGCCCACCGAGGGTCCCGCGAAGAAACGTCGCCGCCTCATCTACATTTTGAAACATCCATCGCGGTATGCCGCCTATGAGAACTGGACTCGGTTCAATAACGACCGCGAGTGGGGCGCCGTGCTCGAGCAACCGGAGTTTCAGGGGTTGCTTGCGCAAAAACCGACGAGTATTTTCATGAAAGAGACCGAATACTCGGCCCGGGTTCGCGACGTGATCGACCAAGTGGGTGGGGTCTTCGAGCTCCGCACCTATGTCACGAATCCGGACAAACTCGCTCACCTCAACCAGCGTTTTCAGAATCACACTGCGGCGCTCTTCAATCAGCATGGCATGAAGAACGTCGGCTACTGGACGCCATTCGACACACCAGATTCAGCAAACACGCTCATCTACCTCATTCATCACGCCAACCGGATGCAGGCGGACGAAAACTGGAAATCCTTCGGCGCAGATCCCGAGTGGCAGGAAGCGAGGCGGAAGTCCGAAAGCGACGGAAAAATTCTCGCCCGATCGCCCGAAAGTATTTTTCTGCGAGCGTTAGACTTTTCACCCAATGCGCCAGTTCGTCCGGCCGGCGAAAGAAGGTAGGTTAATTATGATGCGACGAACGACACTCTGGTTACTGACGGGGCTGCTTGCTTGCGGTGGACTGGCGCATGCGGATTCCTCGCTGACATCCCACCAGCCATTCCTCAAGCAGTACTGTTTCGAATGTCACGGCGCCGAGAAACAAAAGGGCGACTACCGCTTCGACACGCTTGGCACTGATCTTTCTGACCTGAATACACTTGAGGTCTGGCAGGGCATTCTGGATCAGCTCAACCTGGGCGAGATGCCGCCGAAGAAGAAACCGCAACCGCCCTTCGAGGAGACTGCGAAGGTGATCGAGAGCCTGACACCAATCATCCAGCAAGCCTACGCGGCGCGCAAGAGCACAGGCGGGCAGGCGGTGATCCGGCGCCTGAACAAGTTCGAACTCCGCAACACGCTCCGTGATCTGTTCTATATCAACCATCCAGATTTTGAACCCACGGTGGATTCCGGCCTTTACGATTTCAACGGCAATGGTATCACCGCCCACAAGACCATCGAGCCAACGCGGAGTTTTCAGGATGACGAGGAAGTGGAGGGGTTCGACAACATTGGACAACAGTTGGTGATGTCCGACTTCCTGTTGAAAATGCTGATCGGCGCCGCAGAGGAAACCATCGAGATGGCCACGCATGACAAGCCTGAAAAGCCGTTCGAAGCGGAGACTTTCACCTCTCCCATCTGCGTGAAATCGCTGCATGGCGATAGCCTTGGCAAGTATCAGCGGTCGAACGGCGATGCCTACGACGAGGTGTTTCAGCGATGGGATCGCTACAACCGGATCGGCCCAGACAAGTATCTCGGCGGGATTCGGCGGCCGGCACACTATCGGATTACCGTCGAGGTCTCGGCTCACAATCCGCAGGAGGGTGCTTGGGGAAACTGGACTGTAGGGGAAGGGAAGCTAGTGCACCAAGGACGCGCCGGTGCCGATGAACCATTCGAAATTGGTCTCTACGTCCAGCGCTTTGAGCATAAGCGCGGAGAGCGACACCATCGGGTTACCCAATGGGACCTTCCTAGTGATGGCAAGCCGCGGACATTTTCCTTCGAGACCTGGATCGACGATCCATGGAACGCCTGGATTGGATGGGAGAACGGTCCATGGTTTCAGCACAACGCTTTCCACGTCCTGCTCGAACAATGGTACCCCGAGGAATACGAGAAGATTGACCGAAAACAGAAAGGGTTCAGAAAGCTGGCCGCGGAAGCGCTGTTCAGGAACGGCTATTTAGGCCCGACCCTCCGCGTGCACAGCTTCCGGATCGAGCCAGTCGCTCGCCAGTGGCCGCCGAAGAGTCACACCGCACTTTACGGAACCGGCCCGATCGAAGGCGCAGACCTGAAGAAACTCTTTCACGCCTTCGCCGAGCGGGCTTACCGGCGACCGGTTGCACCCGAGGAAGTGGAGATCTTTGTCGATCTCGCGGCGCAGTTGGAGGCCGACGGAAATACGCGCGTGGAGGCAATGAAGGGCGCCTACACTGCGATGCTCTGTTCGCCCGACTTCATGTATCTGCTGCAGGACCCTGGCAAGCTCGACGACCTAGCCCTCGCTTCGCGCCTGAGCTACTTCCTCTGGTCATCGATGCCCGACGAAGCGCTGATGAAGCTGGCCCGCGCGGATGAGCTGTCGGATCCTGCAGAGTTGGAGCGCCAGGTCGAGCGGATGTTGAAAGACCCGAAGGCAGCGGCCTTTGTCCGCCATTTTCCCGAACGTTGGTTAAAGCTCTATGAGCTGGGACGCATGGAACCGGATAAGAAAGGCTCCTACGGGCATTACTTCCGTGTGAAGGACGACCTCATTCCCCAGGTCAGCGAGTTCTTCCGTGACCTCCTGGCGCGCAACGGCCCCATCCGCGACTTCATCGATTCCGACTACACATTTATGAACAGCCGGCTCGGTGAACTAATCTACAAGCAGAGAGTGGTGGGTGAGCACTTGCGCAAGGTCATGTTGGAAGATCCTCGACGTGGTGGGTTGCTGACCATGCCAGCGGTCATGACGGTGACCGCCAACGGGGTTGA
>JBLHKE010000479.1:0-6200 GCA_047619485.1 Verrucomicrobiales bacterium
AGCACGAGCACACGGCTCAGACATTCATCCTTGATCGAGCGAACAAACCGCTCGGCGTAGGCATTCAGATTTGGGCTCCTCGGCGGCAGCTTGAAAGGCGTCACGCCGCTGCTCTTCAAGATCTCCGCAAACTTGATAGTGAACAGGGGATTCCGGTCGTGGATCAGATGTGTTGCGTCCCGCAGGAACCCGTCGGTCAGGTTCCGCGCAGCCTGTTCCATCAGCTCGCCGTATGGCTGGTGATGGATGCCCGCGATATGCACGTGGCGCGTCTTCAGTTCGATGACGAAGAAGACGAAGTAGCGCCTGAGCCCGGCGAGGGTCAGCACCTCCACGGTGAACAGGTCGGTGGCGGCCATTCCCTCCCAGTGGGCCTGCAGGAAGGTCTTCCAGCTCGTGCGCTTGCTCCGCTCGGGAGCGGGGTCGATGCCGTGCTCCTGCAGGATTCGCTTGACCGTGTTCCGGGCGATCTCATGTCCAAGGTTGGCTAGCGCCCCGCGGATCCGCGTGTATCCCCACCCCGGGTTCTCCTCGGCCATCCTGACAACGAGTCCTGCTATCTGGCGCGGAGTCTTCGGCCTACCACGACCTCTCCGGGCGCTCCCGTCATACTTCTTCGCGATCAGCTTGCGGTACCACCGCAGGATCGTGTCCGGGGTGGCGATGCCGGCGAGCCCCGCAAGCACCTTGCGACCGAGCTTCTTGCCGCGCACCGCGAGCCGCCTCCGCTGGCCATCGGTGAAGCGGATCCTCTTGTTGTCGAGGTGCTCTCGGAGCACCCGGTTCTCTTCTCTCAAGTAATCGATCGCGTCCTCCTGCTGGCGGTTGAGCCAACCCGCCGTGGTAAGGATGATGAACTGTAGCGCTTGCGACATCCGGCGAGCCTATCTGATACCCCGCGAAGGGAGAAGCCCTGGTTCCAAGGGGTCTTGGCGCTTCGGCTGATTAATTGCACCATACGGGGAGGAGAAACACGCCTTCCACACGCCTTATTTCAGATTTTAAATGGCGATATGATGCCAGAGATGGCGACACTAGACCTCGCTCGATAGTTGACCTAGTACCAGTAATTGGTGTATGCTGGTAAGAAAATAGGAGTCGCATATGAGTAAGAATACCAGTGTAGAACTAGGCGAGGAGATCGCTGGCTTTGTTACAGGCCAGGTGCGGTCTGGCCGCTACGGATCGGCTAGCGAAGTCATCCGTGCCGGCATCCGATTGCTGCAAGATCAGGAGACGAAGATGGCAGTTCTTCGAGCCGCCTTGAAGGAGGGAGAAGACAGCGGAACTCCAGTCGCATTCGACGTTGATCAATTCATCGAGGCTCGGAAAGTCTCTTCCTAGTGGCTGAATTTTCCCTTCGCCCAAAGGCGATTTCCGACCTTGAGGAGATCTGGGAGTACACGGTCGAAGCTTGGGGAGAGGAGCAGGCCGAACGCTACGTGCGTTTGATCAACAAGAGCTTTCGCCAGATAGCCGACAACCCAAGTCTTGGGCGTTCGTGTGATGTGATCCGCGAAGGATATCGCAAGCGCGGTGTTGGTCGCCATGTGATATTCTATCGTACGATCGATGGTGACGTAGTGGTGGTGCGCATTCTCCATGACCGAATGGACGTGGGTCGGCACTTGTAGCAGCCTCGACTGGCGCAATTCCCATCGCGATCAGCGATCGGCCTCAGGGATCAATTCTTCTTCCTCTTCGAAGCGTCAAATGCGTCCACGTCTCTTCCTCCTGATAGCAAAAATCTAAGGAACGACTTTTCGGTTCGGAGAGCGAGGGCTTGCAGCTCCGGTTTGCGGATCGGCTGCTTTCGTCCCCGTGACCTACTTTTGCGGGGGCGGAACTGGTAAGACAGCTGAGTGACCGTGAAGATGCCCTTCTTGTGATATTGCTGAAGTTTCTTTCGCGTCAATCCCCTCAGTAGAGTCAGGTTGTCTTCCCGTAAGGCAATTTCCCTGCAACTAGTTTGGAATGGGCACTCTACACAGTGCCGGTTTAGAATCACCGCCGGTTCATCACGGTCGCTGGCGCCCTGCCAGCCAGTGAGAGCGCCGATGATTTTCCTGACAGCCGGATACTGCGATTCAAGTTTGATCCGATGCATCTTGCCGTCGGCTGTGAAGATTGAGCCCGAGGGTGGCGTAGCTCCCTGTTGATAGCTCATTCTACGCCACATGGTTCGAAATGTTGCCTGATCAATCCTTTTCCATTGTCGAATACAATCGCTTTCGAAACACGCCTTAAACACGCGCTTTCTCCGCAGAATCTGACATCTAAGAAGCTCAGCAACCGTCAAGAATTCAGCTGGATTCAGGCAATTCACACGCAATCAACGAGCAGGGCGTATGAAATCTCGCCCCTAGCCTTCTGGATTGTAATGCGTTAATTGTGAGCGAGTTGGTGGAGTCGAGGGGAGTCGAGCCCTAATTGATTTGTTGATAATGAGCTAGTTATGACTGGAAATTGGGTGGTCACACGCCTTCCACACGCCTCATAGCTCGCGCACACGGATGAAGTACCTCTCAGGAACAGGAGCAGTTAGCGTTTGTCTGAAGGTCGTTTCCTCGCCCTGCGATTCCACGCCATCAGTGATCTCGTCCCAGGGCGAACCGAGATCGGTCGATTCGTCGATCGCATAGTCGATTCCTACTCGGGAGTTCCAACGGATCACCACATCGACCTCATCGCCGGCCGGGAGGCGCAGGACTGAGATGATCCAGATCGGGTCGGGTGAGCCGCGCGTGATGCTGAGGTTCGGGCCAATCTCGGAGCCACCAGTTGCGCCGTGATCGTTCATGCCGGCCATGGCGAAGAAATTGCGAGCTCCGCCCGCCTCAGCACCGGGTGCTACAACGCCGAAGGTGATCTGTTGATCACCGGCCGCGATGGCGAGCTGCACCGCCGTGGTCACATCGAATCGGATCTCGTCACCAAATGCGATGGTGTCGAGGTTGGCGGTTGCGGATGCGATTGCAGTGGCACCATATTGTGAGTTCAGGTTGGTCCAGTTTGCTGGGAAGCCACCGACGGTGGCGTCACCACCGAAGCCGTCGCCGAAACCGGCCACCTCGGGCAATGATCTCAGTTCGAGGTTCGTCTCTTCGATATCAACGACCCCGCCGTTCGCGTCGAATACCGTGGCGCCTTGGCTCCATAGTGAAACTGTGGCGTTGCTGATCGCATCACTTGACGCGAAACTGGAGAGATCGAAACCGACGTAGCCGCGCAACATGGTCGTGCCGTTGCTCGTCCCCATGAAGGAGGTCTCGCCGCCGGCGACACGGTCTGGGGCGTCGTCGCGGATCCAGCCATAGGCGGTGATTCCTGAGTCCCGCAAATTTTCACCGCGGGTGGCCATGTCGATGCCACCGCTGCCAAGGTTGATCCCGCTGGTTGCAATACCGGTGAGCTGGACTTCCACGCTCGGTTCGTTCGCATCATTGGTGGCGAGCGTCACGGTGGAGTTGATGTTCACGTTCGGCGTCGCGGCGGACGGGTCGAATTGGATGGTGAAGTCCTGGGTCGCGCCGGGTGCGAGATCAATGGCCATCGCCGAAGTGATGCTGAACCCTTCTCCGATGATCGACGCTGTGCCACTGAGGTTTAGATTCGCACCATCGTTGCGAATGGTGAGCGTCGTCGTGGCTGGGGCGTCCTCCGATTCGAGGCTGAAATTCTCCGGCAAGGTGACGATGCTTAGGTCGGGATCGACGGCGGGCGCTTCAAAGGTGACCTCAATCTGTGGACTTGAGTCGAGGGCTCCGTTGCTGCCAACACCGGCTCCGTCGAACACGACGAAGTTTCGTCCGACATCGGACGCACCGCCCTCGGCAATCGGAACCTGCCACAGGAAGTCGACGCGGCCGCCGGCGTTGGCGAGGATCAACGCTTGCAGCTCGGGCGAAGTCGGGATGACGATCGTTGCCGTGGCCGCGTCGTCCTCGACGAGAAGATCAAGATCGAAGGTGTTCGATGTGAATGCCGGGTCGGTGGTGTCTGCGGTTCCGCCGGGAGTCGTCCACGCGTTCGTTCCGTCGTAGGTGTTCCAGGTCGCCGAGTTGGTCGGCGCGATGGTTAGTTGGGTGAGGGTCACGGCCATGCTTGTGAGCGTCCCAGTTCGGTTGTCGAAAATCTCCCCCTCCTGGGGGAGCCGCACCATCACGCTCGACACGCTGGTTGCCCCGGCGAGATCGGTCAGGTCGAAGGAGAGCACGCCGATGAAATCGTGCGTATCAGCAATCCCACCAATGAACGCTTCCTTGGTCTGACCCGTCCCGTCGGGACCATCGCTACGGAACCAGGTCGAGACTGGGACTTCCGCCGTGTCGTCCCCGCCGTTGCCTCCGATGGTCACCGTGGTCTGTGCGCTGGCGGCTACTACTGAAGTGCCCAGGGCGATGAGGAGTAGGATGGGTGATTTCATAGATCCATCCTGATCGCGTTCTGCGCAAATTGAAACATTAATTCATTGATGTAACATCGCATAAATATATGATTAAGCGATGCAAACGGTCACAAAGATCGCGATTTTCTCTAGTGACAAAGCGCTGCGGGGTGATTTTGTTGCGGCGCGATGCGATTCAATGGCGCTGGTTCATTCCGCTAGTGACTACTGCGATGCAGTAGAAAATATCGAGCGTTTGGATATTGATGTCGCCCTGATCGACACAGACATCGAAGCGTTGGCTGCGCTCGCTTGCATCAGAGATCTCCGGCGCAAATCGCCGCAGCTGAAGATCATCGCTTTTAGTGGGCGCTCCGACCCCGCAAGCGTGTTCGACACCTTGTCGGCGGGTGCCGAGGGGTACCTGCTTAAACCAATCTCCATGGACACCTGTTCCTCTGCGGTCGATGAAATTCTTGCTGGGGGGGCTCCGATGTCAGCGCAGATCGCGCGCTTGGTGGTGAAATCATTTTTTTCAGCTGATCCCGAACCTGAGAAGCTCGGTCTCAGCCGGCGCGAACTCGACGTTCTTTCTGCCTTAGCGGAGGGGCTTCCTTACAAGCAGATCGCAGATGAGCTAAAGATGGGGATGGGTACTGTACGAACTCACATCCGGCACCTTTACAAGAAGCTTGGAGTCCACAGTCGCACCGAGGCAGTGGTGATGTTTCTTGGCCGAGGCCGCCCGCAAAGTTTATGAATGCATACATATGTATGATGCAACGTCAGTGAATTAACCTTTACCATTGCGCAAAACTAGAACAGTTTGCTTGAACCCCTTCCCCCAAAGACGATCCCCTATTCTATGAAATGCTGCCTCTCGGTTCTGCTTGCCGTGCTCTGTTTATCCAGTGCACATGCCGAGATCGCGGTCATCGGCAGCGATGGGGCCGTTCCGGGAATCGCATCGAGTGATGTGCCGGTCGGGAGCTATATTCGCAGTGACGCGCCGGGCGATTCGAAACCCAACAACTTTCTTCTCGTCGGCGAGTTGAACTCGAACCGCGGTTCGTTGCGCGGAGTCCTCTCCTTCGATCTCGGAGCGATCCCGTCTGGAGCGACGATCAATTCGGTGACGCTTTCGCTCTTCCAAGACAAAGCCACTGCCGGCCGCGGAGGGTTTCTTCCGGTCGATATCGAGCTGTTCTCAATCAGCGGGGCGATCACACCTGGTGCGACTTGGAACAATTCGGCCAGCCAGTTTGACAGCCTACTCGCCTCTCTGCCTGGGAACACCCGGACGGTTGTTCTGAACCAGGAGTTCGCGTTCTCCTCAACCGCGCTGACGCAGTATGTGCAAGACTCGGTGCCTGGCGGGACTCTCGACCTCGGTCTCAAGGTGCCGGCACTCGAAGCGCTGACAAATTTACCCACCGGCGAGTATTTCATCTTCGACGGCCCGGATGCGATCGGGTATTCGAGCTCCACCGATTCGATCGGTCCGTCACTGCGGGTCGACTACGATATCGCTGGAGGGAATGGGACGAGTCCTGACGGCGGCGTCGTGATCAACGAGATTCACTGCAACCCCGATCTCTCTTACGAACTGGTAGAGTTCGTCGAACTCTACAATTCGAAAGACGAAGCCATCGATCTCTCCGGGTGGTTTCTCAGCAAAGGGATCGCTTTCACTTTTCCGGCCGGAACAATGATCGGCTCTGGGGAATACCTCGTTGTCACTGAGGACGCGAGCCTGAGGACGGAATCGCCGACCACCAGCGTCGCTGCGAAATACGGCACCAATCCCACACTC
>JBLHKE010000480.1:0-6194 GCA_047619485.1 Verrucomicrobiales bacterium
CTCCGCATAGATACAGATCGACATCGTACTTCACCATGGTTTGCCAGAACGCCGACTCACGACCTTCGATCGTCAGCATTCCAGACGAGCTGAAGGTTCTAACCGGCCTCAAAATCGGCGTATGTCCCATGACGACGATGTGGTCTACCAGCGCCCGGTGTTTGCGGACGACCGCTTCAAACCATTTAAGTTGTTCGCCTGTCACCCCGGCGGCGATCTCACCCTGGCTGCTTTTGCCCTGCTCGAACACATCCACGGATACGAACAGGACGTTCTTGTGAACCCAGTGAAATGCCGTTCCCTGCATGTGTTCGGGGCCGTTCAGAGGCATCTTTAGATGGTGTCGGAACGCGGCTTTGTAGTGTGGGACTAACTTGGCTTTGTCTCCACGCCACGGATTGTCGCCAACTTCATGATCCCCCAAGGCTGTGTAGACTTTCAGGTCGTGATCGGCGAATCGCTTGATCCATTGTGGGTAATAGATGTCAGCCCATTTCGCGACGTCATCCTTGGTCGATCCCCAATGTCCCATCACCAGATCGCCTGCGACCATGGCGAATGCTGGGTTTTCGCCTTTCATGGACTCTAGAATGAATCCCAAGGCATTCTCCCAGCCCTCCTGCGGGTATTCGATATCGAAGTTCAGAAAGTCCGGGATGCTGACGAAGGCCCACTCGCCCGCATCAGGTTCCTGTTTAACGGAATCACCGGATGTGCTGAACGGCGAAGCCGGAAGGCCGTGCTTGTTATACAGATAGGGGCCAAGGGGGCGCTGCGTGTAGGCGTAGCGGATTGCCACCGGCTGTTTGACCGAGTTGCTAGAAACGACCAGGTCCACGCCGTCGATTTTCCCCTCCGCCCAGTGCCAGCTACCGTCTTTGGCCTGGATTGAAAGCCAGGGGATTTTTTCATCTGGGGTCGGAACCGGCGCTGCATAGTCCTCTTTAGTCGCGAGCATCAGACCCTGCGCATGGTCAAAGGAGATACGGATCGCCGCTCCCTCGATCTTGAAACCATTGTAAAGCGGCCCACTGGGGCAGATCTCCTTGCGGCCGTAGTCGTGGTGCAGCGCCCAATGCGCCAGACGGATGCCGACCTCGACTTTGTTGGCGGGGTGCTCACGCTCGGAACCGATATCGACCGCCACTGCCATGCCAGTGTTCTTGATGTTTAGCGCCTGGCGTTGCGCCTCACGGATCCGGGCGCGGCCGTCGCCCATCGCCGGGTTGTCGGCAGGGGAGTTGCCGATACCGGCGAGTTGGACAAAGTAGAACGGGAAATCACCCAACTTCCACGACTTGCGCCAATCGTTGATGAGCGACTGCATCTTCAGGAAGTAGCTATGCCCTTCGCTGGCGTTGGCCTCGCCCTGATACCACAAGGCGCCGTGCATGCCGTAACCGATCAGGGGGGCGAGTCGTTCGTGGTAGAGCCCAGCGTAGTTCACCTTCTTTTTCTGGTTGTCAGCTTCGGGAAAATTCTGTGGAGCAACGCGCATCCACGACTCGATGTTGGATCCTCCCTTGCAAGCGTTGACTAGACCGATTGGCACCTTCAGCTCGCGCTGGACTTTGCGGGCAAAACAGAAACCCACCCGGGTGAACTCGCCGACCGAACCTGGGACGGCCATCTGCCAGCCGCCCGGAGCGGAGATGTGACGGATCGCGGGTAAGTTCGACTTGAGGAGATTGTCTTGCGGATCCTGGTTGGCATGGTTGTGCCGCACTTTGGCTGCCATGTTCGACTGGCCGGAGCACAGCCACACTTCGCCAATCAGGATGTCGGTGAACGACTTGGTCGCCTTGTTGCCGTCGAGTTCGGTGACGATGTTGAGCGTCCGGCCTGCGGGCGCCTCGTGGAGAGCATCGAGTGTGACCGCCTTCATCGGATCCAGCGCAACGTCCCAGCGACCATCGATTCCGGCGATGGTGGATTTGGTCTGCTGGTCGAACGTGACGCTTACCTTGGCATCAGGCAGAGACCAGCCCCAGACCGGAATGGGGATGTTTTGTTGGAAGACTGCATGGTCGGAAAAAACCGCAGCACACTGAGCCTCCAGGGTTGCCGCGCGCGCAGGAGGCGCGTCAGCAGCATCCTTCGCGCCCGCGCAAAGGGCGGTCAGCATCGCCCCAGCGAAAGCGAACGCGAATGTGATCGCCGATAGGTGTCGACTGTTGCTCACTTTTGTTTTCTGGGTTCTCTACTGCCCGTGTCGCTTCAAGAGCGTCTGGTTTCTGAATCGGGGGTACGGATACATTACATTGAACAATGGACTCCGGACACACGATCTCATCCAATTTGTCGTTCGAAAACTAGCCCCAATTGGGGTAGGACGCCATCCGTGTGAGGCTTCACCCAATGCCCGGCAAATTAACTCACTCCCAGGCCCAGCGACCGAACCACTTTTCGGAACGTTGCCAAGTGTGCCGCAGGAATGGCCAACCGGTTCTCCCCAAGCAATTTGAGCCGGTAGGCCAAATTATCATTAGTGGTCTCGCAGAGGAGGTCGTGAAGCGTTGGCATGAATAAAAAATCCTTATGGGCACCTCCGGAAACCTGCTGTGGAAATGGGGCGCAGAGAAAATTCCCGCTGGCGAGGCGATAAACGCTAAGCTATCTGGTGATAGTGGGCGCTTTAGCAACGAAGACAGCGGGGATTTTATCAAGCTCCAGCCCGCATGAGGTTTTCGGAGGTGCCCTTATTACGATCCTGTCTCATTTCTATCGCCGACCATCCGCAGCGAGAGCGATCGTTTGAAGTCTGCGTAGTCGAATTCGTTTAGCGATTCCAATTGGCCATTTTCGTGCTCGATCCAAATCCCCGGCATTTTCAGTCCGTTGAACCAGTTGGTTTTGACCATCGTGTATCCGCCCGAGTCGAGAACCTGCAGGCGATCGCCGATCTGTAGCGGGTGGGGAAACCGTGTGCGGCAAAACACGTCGCCAGCGAGGCAAGAGCTAGCCCCGATCACGTACTCGAACTCGCCATCGCTAGTTGCTTCTCGGATCGAGGCAGGCTCGTTAAACACTAGCGTGTCGAGCCGGTGGGTTTCGGTGGCACTGTCGACGATCGCCGTCGGGATGTCGTTCTGGACGATGTCGAGGATAGTGACGATCAGGTCGGTCGTCTTGGTGATGACGGCTTCGCCGGGCTCGAGATAGACTTGGACTGAGTGTTTTTCTGAGAATGCCCTGAGAGCATCCGCCAGTTGATCGATGGGATAGCCGTCAGCAGTAAACAGCACGCCGCCACCCAGACTGACCCATTCGATCCGGTCCAGCAATATCTCGCCGAACTCCAATGACAGGTGCGCTAAGCTAGTGAGGAACTGATCGAGCTCGGCGTTCTCGCAGTTGAAATGGAACATCGCGCCGTTGATCTGGTCGACGAGCCCTGCGCTCAGTTCGTTCTGGCGAACGCCGAGGCGGGAGAGGGGGAGTGCCGGATCAGAGAGCGGGCTCGACGAGTAGCTTATCTGCGGGTTCACCCGCAGACCGATCGAGCGGCAGTGTTTCAACCGCGAGGCGAGCGAGGCCAGCTGGGTGGCCGAATTGAAAATGCACTTGTCGGCGATCGTATCGACCGCGTCGATGTCTTCTGCTGAGAAGGCGACGCTGTAGGCATGGGTTTCGCCACCAAAGGTTTCGTGGCCGAGCTTCGCTTCGTAGAGCGAACTGCTGGTCGTGCCATCGAGGAACGGCCGCATGATTGGGAAGACTCCCCAGGTTGAGAAGCATTTCAGCGCGAGAACTATCTTCGCGCCAGAACGATCGCGCAGGCGTTCGATCTTGCGCAAGTTCTCCAGTAGGCGCGATTCGGAGATCAGGTAGTAGGGCGTCTGTGGCATGGGCTAGCTCGGTTTCGAGGAATCAGCTAGATCTACAATAGGCAGTTCCACCGACGGATCGAGTTCCTGCACATCCCAGGTCAAGCCGTTGCGTGGCATCAGTTCGAGGAAGGGATCCGGGTCGAGCTGTTCGACATTGAACAGTCCGGATCCGCCCCACTTCTTCTGGAAGTAGAGCATGACGGCGGTGATGCAGGGGGCGGCGGTCGTGTAGGAGATCGCCTGCGACTCGATCTCGCGGTAAGCCTCTTGGTGGTCGCAGATGTTAAAAATGAAGACGCGTCGTGGCTTGCCGTCTTTGAGTCCAGAGACCATCGAGCCGATGCAGGTCTTGCCGGTGTAGTCGGCGGCGAGCGAGGTCGGGTCGGGGAGAACCGCTTTCAGCACTTTGAGTGGTTCGACCGTGATGCCGTTACAGGTAGTGATTGGATCCGCTGTGATGAGCCCGATATCGCGCATCACATTGAAGTATTTGAGGTAGTTGTCGCCAAAGCCCATCCAGAACTCGATGCGTTTCGCGGGGATGTACTCGGCTAGCGATCGGACTTCGTCGTGCGCCATCGAATAGACCTTGTGTTTCCCAACGACCGGGAGATCTGCCTCGCGCATTCGGGTGTGGCAGGGCACCTGTTTCCAGCCGCCGTCCTCCCAGTAGAAGGAGTCGCCGACGATCTCAAGGAAGTTCGTCTCCGGGTCAAAGTTAGTGGCGAACTTCCTCCCGTGGTCGCCCGCATTGACGTCGATCACATCGATGGTGTGGATCTCGTCGAAGAGGTGTTTTTGGGCATGGGTGCAAAAAATGCTCACGACTCCAGGATCAAAACCCGCTCCGAGGATACCGGTGATTCCGAGCTCGGAGAAGCGGTCGCGGAATGCCCACTGAGGATCGTATGCCTCGGGAACCTGTTGGCCGGGGGTGCAGAGGTCGGTGGCGACGGAGGTGTCGAGGTAGCTCGCCTTGGCGCGACAACAGGCCTCCATCACGCTGACGTTGATCGATGGCGGGCCAACGTTGACTACCAGGTCCGGTCGAACCTCTTCGATCAGTCTCTGCAGTTCATCCGGATTGTCCGCGTCCACCGAGCGCGAGCTTAGGCTACGGATCTTGTCCTTGAGATTGTTCTTCCGCCTGACGCTCTCGATGATGTGTTGGCATTTCGACTCGGTGCGGGAAGCGAGCACGATGTCTCCGACGGTGTCGTTGTTCTGGGCGAGCTTGTGAGTCAGCGCCCAACCGACGCTACCGGCTCCAATTTGTAAGACTGACATAGTTTGTTCGATTGTTGCTTTGGGTTCACTCCGTGGCAACTTCAGAGAGCGCCTCGATCGAGTCGACTTCCTGCCGTACGTAGTAGCTCCACGAGCTCAATCAGGTCGTTCTCGACTAGGCAGGGGTTCAGCAGCGTCAGCTTGAGCGCGATCTTACCACCGATCGACGTGCGCCCAATGATCGCTCGACCGCTGGAGAGAAGTTCTTCGTGGAGGCTCCGGTTCAGATCATCGGCGAGTGCCGGATCGCTCGGGCGGAAGCGGAACAACACGGTCGAGAGTTGCGGTTCGGCGAGCAACTCGAACTGCGGATCGTCCGCTAATATCTTGGCGGTTTGGCGCGTCAGTTCGAGCACGTGTTCGATCATCTGTCCGAGCACCTCTGGGCCGATTGATTTGAGCGTCAGCCAGATTTTCAGTGCGTCGAAGCGCCGGCTGGTGGCGACTGATTTTTCGACAAGATTCGGGCGCGGATCGGATTCCCGATTGAGATAATCTGCGTGATGTTCGAGGTGGTGGAAGTGTTTTTTGTTACGCAGCAGGAAAAGTCCGCAGCTGATCGGCTGGTAGAAAAACTTGTGGAAATCGAGGGCAATCGAATCGGCGCGCTCGATCCCGTCTAACCGCGACTGCTGGTTGGTGAGGATCAGGGCGCCGCCGAATGCCGCATCGACATGCAACCATACTCTGTGGTTTGCGCAGATTTCCGCGATGTCGGCAATCGGATCGATCGCGCCGTGGTCGGTAGTCCCCGCCGTGGCCACAACCGCCATCGGGAGTAAATCCTGATCATCGAGATCCGCCAAGACTGCGCTTAGGGCATCTGGAGACAAGCGTCCAGAATGATCACAATCGACCGCGACGACAGCACGGCTCCCGAGCCCAAGTTGCGCCAGTGATTTTACGATCGAGAAATGGGTCGTTTGCGACGTGATGACGCGCAACCTGTCGGCGTAGTCTGGGAGTCCATGCTCGAAAACATGGTGACCTGAGATGCGGTGGCAGGTTTCATCGCGGGCGAGCAGTAGCCCCATGAAATTGCTCTGCGTCCCGCCGCTGGTGAACGTCCCGTCTGCG
>JBLHKE010000481.1:0-6179 GCA_047619485.1 Verrucomicrobiales bacterium
TGGCTGTCATTGTCGGCTGGCGCATCCGTATTGAATTTTGGAGAGGGGGCATCATCCTCATCCTCATCCTCATCCTCATCCTCATCCTCATCCTCATCCTCGTCCTCGTCTTCATCCTCATCTTCGTCTTCATCTTCATCTTCATCTTCATCTTCATCTTCATCTTCATCTTCATCTTCATCTTCATCTTCATCTTCGTCCTCCTCGTCCTCCTCGTCCTCCTCGTCCTCCTCGTCCTCCTCGTCCTCCGCTGGGACATCTGCCTTGCTGGCTTGCTCGATCTCGGTGATGACCACTTCGATTCTTGTTCGACCGACGGCTTCCTCGGAGCCGTCTTCTAGGATGGAGATCGCTCCAGTCTCCAAGTTTTGGAGAAACCACCGCGCTTCGCTGGTTTCGTCGGCGACAAGTTTGCTGTGCTTCTCTCCTAACTCTGAGTCGTTGAGCGTGATGTCGCAGCTTTCAGCCGTGCCGAGCACATAGGTACCTGAGCGGTCGAGTGAGTATTTGACCTGGATCCCGCTCGGGGGAGTGAAAATGAGTTTCGTCTTGGTGGCCATGTTCGTCTGCTAGCTTTTCTTCTCGGCGCGCATGTCTTCGCGGATCTTGGCCAGATCTTTTTCAAGTCTGAGGGCACGGTCGCTGTCGCCGGCTGCCCGGTAGAAACCTGCGAGCTGCGCGTGGGGTTTGATCGCGGTGTCTTTGGTGAACCAGTCGGAGCTCTTGAGCTTGTCGCCAAAGTTGCTCTTCACGCGGGAGCCGATGAGTTGGAGCGCCGTCTTCTCGCGATCAGGATTGCCTGCAGAATATTTCCAGTAGTCACCCGCGAGCTTCATGAAGTGCTGGACGTCGTCGGCTCCAGTGCGCAGTTCGCGGCGGTAGAGCGCGGTGATGGCATCGTAGTCGGCGGTTTTTTGGTAGATCTTCGCTTCCTGGCGGATGAGTTCGAGGATGGCGAGCAGGCGTGCCTCATCAATTGATTCGACCCGGTGACGGCGGCGTTTGATCAGTTTGAGGTGGGTATCCTGATCCAAAACACCTGCCAGGGTGGTGTTCAAGGTTTTGTCCGCGCGATCGAGAAGGTCGGGAAATTCCTTGAGGGCGATCTCGTAGTCTTTGATACTGGCGACGACCTCCTCGCTGGTGAGTGGGCCATCGCCGGTTAGTTCATCGCGGCGCAGGCCGTAGATCTTGAATAGGCGCTCCCAGCCCGGGACGTAGGCGCGGTTGCTGACGAGGAGCTTCTGGGCGAGTTCGGTGGCGCGCTCGAGTTCGTCTGCATCGGTCAACTGGTCGATGAGGCGGAAATCGTTCTGCAGAGACTCGATGCGCTTGGAGGAGCGGAATTCGGGTTCGCTGCGTAGTAAGAGTTCGGACTCGATGACGCGCTTGCGTGTCTGTGGATCTCTGAAGCTGCCGTTGGCGTAGTTCTCGTAGCGACCGTGGGTCGTCCATATCCCGTCGTCGTTCTGGTAGCCGACCCAAGCGTGCGCACCACGATCGCCAGAACCGCTGAGCCCGACGGCTGGGATGCCGAGGGCGCGGCAGACGTTGGTGGCGAAGTGGGTTTGGTCAGAGCAGATGCCGCCGTGTTTTTTGATCTCTGCTAGGGAGTATTCTTCGTAGACGTCTTTGCGATCTGTCTCACCGGTTACGAAATCCATGCGGTATTCGATGTCAGAGTAGACCTTGCCGGTCCCCGAGCGCGGAGCCTTGCGGCGGTATTCGTTCTGCACCCAGTCCATCTGGTTGAGGTCGACGCCGTCGACGACGAGGCAGAGGTCTGCGATGGCCATCGTCTTGAGATCGCGGAAGAGGCGATCGTCCTTGTCGTGTTTGACGTACCAGAAGAAACGATTGATTGCCGAGCCTCCCTTCTTCGAGTCGTGGACCAGTGCGCAGGCGATGGCGAGGTTTGTGTAGGTTTCGAGATCCTCACGGGTCTCTGCATAGAGGTCGGCGAGGAAGGCCACGACCGCGGTTGGGTCATCCTTCTCCGTGATCTGGTCGTAGGCAGCGGTCATCGCGTCTTCGTTGTTGAGCAGCCACAGGGCGAAGGCTTGATCGCGGAACGACTTCTGGACGGCTTCGGTAGGAAATTTCGTGAGGAAGCGTTCCTGTGCGTGGGTGCGGGCAAAGCGCTTGCCATCGAGGATGTCCGCCAAACCGCGCGCGTCTCTGGCTTCGGCTAGGGTGTGCGGGTTTAGTGATCTCCGCAGGTAGTCACGATAGCTGTTCCAGTCGCCACTCGTGAGCGTTGCAGTGAGTGCTTGCTCAAGCTCGGGGGAATCGGGTCGATCACGAGCTTCGGCTGTGCGGAAGTCGATCGGCTTGAAGTCATTGGGGGATGGGGCAGATGGTGTGGGATCGAGCTCAACGCGGACGGGCTCTTCTTTAACCGGTTTCGCTTCGACCATTTCAGGCATAGGCGCCGCAGCTGGGGCTTGCTCCGGCGGTTCGAACTCGATCGGCTTCGGTTGCGCTTCTGCTGTAGGCGCTTCTGTCCCTTTTTCTTCTGAAGGCGTTGAGGATTCTACCTCTTCCGTCTGATACCGCGAGGCGTGGTGATAGCCGGTGTAGAACATTCCGATCGACACGAGTAGGGCAATTAACCATTTCATAATTCAGCACCCTGTGAAAAAGGGTATTCCGTGAGCCTAGAGTTGGGCAACATGGATTTCAATGGCGCCAGCACAAATTAATGCGTAGTTTGGCTGCCTACTTCGGCAAGGCAGCCTGATACTTTGCCCAGAGAGTCTTCGTTTGCGCTTCAGCTTGGCTGACTTGACTTGCCTTCGCCTCGACCAACTGGGTCACCTGAGCTCTCTTCGCCTGGGCGTCGGCGAGAACCACTTTTACAACCTGGATGGCCTCCGGGGCGGCGGCTTGGGCGGCTTGGGCTTTTTTCCATTCCGCATCAGCCGCTTGGATCACCTTTTGCGCCGTGGCGAGTTCTGCCTGTTCGGCTTTCTGCCGTGCGATCGCATCTTCGTGTTCTTTGGTGGCAGCGGCGAGAACCGGTGGGTGTTCGGCGGTCTTCGGTTCGATCTTGTTGAGGTTCTCGAGGGCGAGGCGCTTGTTCTCCACGACGACGGCAGTGAGGCTGAGCTTGTTGTCGATCGCTGGGATTGTCGTCTTGGCTTCCTCTAGGAGCTTTTGTTTCGCTGCCGTGGCGGCGGGTGCCAATGCTGCGGATTCTTCGGCGGCGGTGACCTTCGCCTGCACGGCTGCGGTGACTTGATCGGCGCTGGCTTGATCCTCTTTAATGAACGCCAGCTCACCTTGGAGCTGTGCTACTTCGTCAGACTTGGAGAGTCGCTGGGTGTTGATCTGTGCCGCCTGCCAAAATTTGTTCTGGCGGGTGAGAGAGGCGAGTTTGTCGTTGGCGGTGCTGAGTTCGGCCTCAGCTTTGTTGGCCTTCTCTTGGGCGACTTTGAATTCGGCCTGGTGGGCTTTCAGAGCGTTGTTGGCCTCGGCGAGTTGCTTGTCCAGTTGGCCGATCTTTCCCGCGGCAGCGCCGAGAGCACCGTTGGCTTGTTCTAGTTGTTCCTCGAACTTCGGTTTGTTGGCGGCGTCGGCTTTGTCGCGTCCTGCTGTGGCGTCAGCGATCGCTTTGCGCGCCCCCTGGAGTTCGGCGTCTGCTGCTTTGCGTTGGCCGGAGAATGCGTTGATCTGTTTTTGCGCCTCAGTGCCACGGATTTTGACTGGGGGGATGGCACCGGCGAAGTCGTTGTGCTTCTTGCTGAGGTCGGCGACCAGTGGCTGGTGGGCTTCGAGTTGTTTCTGGAGATCCGCTAACCTCGTGGCGATGGCGGGTGGAGCCGCGGCCAGATTGGCGATCGAATTCCCGGTGGCGCTGTCCCATACGTGGACATTGCCGAGCCAATCGCCGGTGATGAATTTCTTGCCGTCGTGGCTGAAGGAGGCGGCGAGTGGGATATCGCCAAATCCAGTGACGTCTTTCTTGGCTGTGCCGTTCTGATCCCAGATCTTCGCGTGCTTGTCGCGGCCGACCGAGACGAGATGTCCGTCGTGGGTGAACTCGAGGTCGGTGACGCCGCTGCCGTGGCCAGTCCAGTTCTTGACCTGCTTGCCTTCTTTCATCTCCCAGAGGCGAATTGAGCCGTCCTCGGATGCGCTGCCGACGATGTTGGAATCGGCGCGCCAGGTGATGCTGGTGATGGCCTTGCTGTGTGCTTTGAGGGTGTAGAATGGATTGCCGGTGGCGGCTTCCCAGACGAATAGCCCGCCGTTGCGATCGCCAGTGGCGAGGAGGACACCGTCGGGGCTGAAGGAGATGGTGGTTATCCAGTCGGTGTGCTTTTTGATCGAGATGAGTTCGCTGCCGTCAGAGGTGTTGAAAATCTTGATCCGGCGTGACGGACCACCGAGAGCGACGAGTGTGTGGTCGGAGGTGATGTCGGCCGCGAGGACGGTGTCGAATTCGTTGCCGACCTCGATCGCGCGCTTGCCGGTCTTGACGTCCCAGATGACGACGCGGCCAGATTTGCCACCGCGTCCGCCAGCGGCTAGGAGCAGGCTGCCGTTGCGGGAGAAAGATAGGTGCTCAGGGAAGCCCTCGGGGAAGGGGAGGACGCCGGCGAGTTGGTGGTTGTCGGTGTTGTATAGCAGGACTTGCTTCTGGCCGGTAATTGCGATGAGCGGTGCCCAGGGGCTGGAGGCGATATCGGCCTGTGCGCTGGGTCGGTAGGTAACGATGGGGGGATCGAGCAACAGGTGCTCGGGCATCGGTGGTGGGCCTTCTGGCTTGCCTGATCCGGTGTCTTGGACGGTGAGGTCGAAGGCCGGTTTTTTCGTCTTGCGGGCAGAGCTGCTGCTAGTTTCGAGGACGCCGGTGTCGATCCATTTGGCGATGAGATCGAGTTCCGCCTTGGGCATCTTGTCACCCTTGGGAGGCATGGCTGGATCTTCTAGGTGGGCGACGGATTTGTAGAGGCGCGAGTCGGAGGAGGCACCTGGGGTGATGATTTCGCCGGATGAGCCGCCAGCCATCGTGTTGGTGAAGGTGGTGAGATCGAGCCCGCCTTTGGCCTTGTCTGGGTTGTGGCAGTTGAAGCAACGGTTCTCGAAAAGTGGGCGAACGTGATCTTGGTAGGTGATCTTCTTGGAATCGGCGGCTCCAGCGGAGATCACGGATGCTAGGATGATTGGGAGGATGATGGTGGCGTGCTTGTGCATTGAATATTTTTCTTAACCGCTAATCACGCGAATCACGCGAATTTTTCAGGAAGGACGCTTGGGCACTAGATGCCCCGCTACCTCGATGCCAAATGAGAAATGCTACGTCTTAAATGCTAATTGTTAGTGGTTGAACATGAACTCTTTCGCATTCATGAGCGCCCAGAAGATGTCTTCTAACACCTCTTGCTGCCTGGCGGGGTCTTTTTCGGAGTTGATGGAGACCATGAGGTTGTTGAGCTCAGTGTCGGTTGGCCTGCGGCTGACTGTGCGGATGTAGAGTGACTCGATGATCTGTTCGGGCGTCTTCTTCTGCTCTATCATTTTGCCGATGATGTTTCCCTGCTTCAGCTTGGTGCCGGTGGTTTCGCCATTGAGCATATGCAGGGCCTGGCCGAGGTTGGGCTCAACTTTGACCTCGCAGCTGCAGACGCTGAGGCGTTCGGCGCGGCCGAATGTTTTCAGGAAGTAGGAGCTGGTGTTGCCGTCGGCGATCTGCACCGCGCGCGCTCCGAGCGGGAGCCCCTTGAATTTATTCTTGGTGTTGGTGACCTGGCTGAGTCCGTCGAGGAGGACTTCGGCGCGCATCCGGCGGATGGTAGCGTGGGCGAAGTTGAGCGTGTCCGACTTGTTCAACTCGTTGGTCTTAGTGTCGAGCTGGTAGGTGCGGGATAGGCAGATGTCTCGGACGAGGCGCTTGAAGTCGTAGTTGTACTCTGTGAGTTTTTTGGCGAGTGCGTCGAGCAACTCCGGGTTGGAGGCTGGGTTGGAGACCCGGACGTCGTCGACGGGCTCGATGATGCCTTTGCCGAGGAAGTGCGCCCAGATGATGTTGGCGAGGTTTCGGGAGAAGAATGGATTCTCGTCGGAGGCGAGCCAGTTGGCGAGCGCCTCGCGTCGGTCGCTGCCCTTGGTGATCTCCGGGACGGCCGCTCCGAGGAATTTCGGCGTCATGTCGCGCTTGTCGACCGGGTGCTTCA
>JBLHKE010000482.1:0-6178 GCA_047619485.1 Verrucomicrobiales bacterium
AGGGCAACTGGGCCGACAATGGCGGCGATGGCGAACGCAAGAAAATCAGCGGTACCAGCAAGTTCATCGGCCTCCCCGCACGCGAGCGCGGCACCATCCGCCAGGGCACCACCGACAGTTATCCGGCTGAATACAGCTCGATGATCGAGCAGTATCTAAAGAACCTCTCCGACCAATCTGGTAGCAACAAATGATCATCTCCCGCCTCTTGACTGTGCTAGTATCGCTAGCACTAACATTACCACAATCCCGAGCCGAGCGCCTGATCGATCCGGTCAAGGTCGACGCGGCCACCGAGAAGATCATCGACGGCGCGTTGCAGTACCTCGCCGGAAACCAGGCACCCAACGGTGCCTTCTTCGGCATCGACCCGCGCGAGAAGCAATACCCGATCGCCATCACCGCCTACACGCTGATGGCCTTCCTCTCGACCGGCAACCTCCCCGGCGAGGGCGAGTTCGGGGAGAACGTCACCAAGGCCACCAAGTATTTGCTCGACTCGGTCGACGACGAGGGGCTCATCGGCGACAAGAACAGCGGGCAGTACATGTATTTCCACGGCGTCGCCACCATCGCCCTGGCCGAACTCTACGGCCAGACGCGCGACGACACCCTGCGGCAGAAGCTCGACCGGCTCATCAAGGTCATCATCAGCTCCCAGAACGGCGAGGGCGGCTGGCGCTACAAACCCTACGTCTCCGATGCGGACATCTCGGTCACCGTGCTGCAGGTGGTCGCCCTGCGTGCGGCGAAAAACGGTGGGCTCAAAGTCCCTCAGAAGACCATCGACGACGCGGTCAACTACGTGCGTAGCTGCTACGTCGCCGCCGACGGGGGCTTCTCCTACCAGCCCGGCAAAGACAGCGGATTCGCCCGTACCGCCGCCGCCATCTACTCGCTACAGGTCTGTGGGGAGTATGATGACCCGAAGGTGAAGACCGGCTCAAAGTACCTGTTCGAGAAATTCGAAAAGAACCAACGCTACTTCACTTACGGGAACTTCTACGCCGCGCCCGCGCAATACATGATCGGTGGCAAAACCTGGGAGAACTGGTACGCGAAGGTGAAAACCCACCTCCTCGAGCAAGCCAAACCACTCGGCGACGGCAAGTATTTCTGGCCTAGCGGCCACAACGGCAGCCCCGGCCCGCACTGGACTACCGCAGTCAACACCATGATCCTGGCGATGCCCTACCACTACATCCCCTTGTATCAACGTTAGGAAAATCCAAACAGCTACAGGGTAGGACCGTGCTGTATCGCCAGTTCGTCATTGGCCCAATGGGGGCGATTTGAACGAACGGCTGATCACGCGGTAGTACTTCTCCTCACTCTCACCCGCCGGCGGGTTAGGGTCGTTGAAACCAGCATCGCCATCCTGATAGGTGGCCATCTCCCCCTTCGATACCACGTCCGGGGTGACCGCTTTCCAGTCACGTAGGTTGCGGCTGCTCATCACGGTGAAGCGGGCACCAGGCTCTGCGAGCCAAGCAAGCCTCGGCGCGCCACCCACCAGAACGGCATCGATCTCGAACTCGCGGATCTCGAGGATCTCCGGCAGCGGCAGATCGCCGTCCAACGTACTCCATCCGACATCGCGCAAAGAGGCGGCGTCAAGGTTGGTAACCTCATAGCGCAGGGTCGGTGGAGCAAAGGCGAGCTCGCCATGCATCAGCGAAATCTGCATATCGACCGGACCGACCGTTCCTAGGTAGTTCGGTGCGCCAGCACGAAAGATGAGTGAGTCGGCGGTGCCGGCAAACCAGTGGAAGTCGTTGCCGTCGTTCACCTCAGGAATGACTCCAGCGACCCCACCCGCAGCGACAGCCGCGAGTGTCTCGGGTCCGCGGAACTCAAAGCCGGAGACGTACCCGGACCAGTTGTTCCACTCAAGGGTGTTCTGCCCGAGGACATGACCGATTTCATGCAGGGCGATGGAGTAAAGGTCGATCGAGTTCGTCGGTGGTAGGGCGGTGTGATCGAAATACCATTCGGCGTTCGGATGCGTGGTGAAGCTGACCGCACCTCCCCAGACCGGCAGGTTGTCCCTCGGACCGTTCGGGAACGGTTGGGGGAATCCACGGAAGATCGGGCCGTTGGGATTGCCGATGACATCCACGAAGTTCTCTCCAAAACCGGTGCTGCCGTTGCCGATCTGCTCGACGTCGTTGCCACCGTCCCCAAACAGGTGGGCGCCCGCGTAGATCACAATCGTGTCGGCGGAGAGACTCCAGCTACCGCGGTATTCATCCGCGAGCGCCCCTCCATTGCGAACAAGGGCATCCGTCGCCACGCTAGCCGCAGAACTCACTTCATGGGGCTGGCCTGTGCCCGGGTGGATGAAACGGATACGCGGGTCGTTGCCTGCGTCGTTGAACTGCGCAGCAAGCAGCGGTTGATCGATAATCGCCCCCCACCGAGCCGCTGCCGCCTCGATGGCAGCGCGGGCAGCACTAGCACCAACCGCACCCTGCGGGTTGCCGCCAGCGCTGAAGAAGCCGTTTTGATCATAGCGGTAATCAACCTCGATCGTTAGTGCATCTGCGGTTGCAACCGGACTGGCGAAACTGATCCAACTAGCGAACCACAAAATCAATTGCCTGCCTAAAGCCCTATCAGCTATACTTATCGCTCCCCTAAGATTATACATACCCTGCGCATGCATTATACGCGTTCCCGGTTCTTCGACAAGCACGATCGTCGTCCCGACCATCCACCCGGTTCGCCAAGCGCCCCAACAGAAAAGACCGACCTTTGTAGGTCGGTCTTCTCTCGAATGATATAGCGGAGGCTTACGCCTTTGAGCAATTTAAACGCTCGCTGTCTCGCTCTTTGCGGTGACTTCTGGAGCCTCGCTAGCCTGCTTTTTGCGGTACTCGTTAACGAAGTATTCCATCGTCTTGGTGATAACCGCTTCGATATCGTACTGGGGATCCCAGCCGAGCAGATTACGCGCCTTGTCGATGTTGGCGATGCGGCGATCGCAGTCCTGGTAGCCTTCCCCATAAAACTCTTCGCCGGAGATGTCGATGATCTCTGGTCTCGGCGGATCGCTGTCGATACGGAATTTCTCGTCGAAGATATCGCACATCATGACAGCCATGTCCTTGATCTGGAGTTCGTTATCCGGCTGGCCGATGTTGAAGATCTCGCCGTTGCAGTTGTCGCCCTTATTCTCGACGACACGCACGATCGCATCGACGGCATCGTCGATGTAGGTGTAGGCGCGGTAGGCATCGCCACCATCGACCAGTTTGATCGGGTTAGTGCCGTAGAGCAGCGAGTCCATGAAGTGGGAGAACACACGCGGGTTGCCGGCCTCTTCAGTCGGCAAATAGTCGATGCGAGGTCCGACGAAGTTGAATGGGCGGATGATGGAGAACTTGAAGTCTTCGCTCTTCCCAAGGGCATCGAGCACGCGCTCGAGCAGTTGCTTCGCGCAGGCGTAGATCCAGCGGTGGTTCTTGACCGGTCCCATGATGAGCGGTGTCTCGTCTTCGATGAACTCGCATTTGTGCTCAGCGGTGGTCAAACCGAACTGCTCGGCGGCTTTGGCGGCGGTGATCCCATAGACCTCGCAGGTGGAGAACTGAACGAGACGCTTCTTGTGCTTACGGCACTGCTCCACGACCTTCATGTTCTGCGTGTAGTTCAGATCGTAGACACCGAAGGGATCCGTGACATAGAGCGCCGGGTTGGCGAAGGCAACGAGATCGACGACAACATCGCTATCTGCTACCAGTTTGTCGACCTCCTCCTCGTCGGTGGAAATGTTGAGGTGGAGGTAGTTGAGATCCGGATTGTTGATCAGGTGCTCAATCTTCGATTCGTGGATGTCGAGGGCGGTGACGTTGTGCACACCGTCCGCGAGCAGTCGCTCGGTCAGGTTGACACCGATGAAGCCGCCGGCTCCTAGAAGCAGTACTTTCATAAAAAGGTTCGGGTTTCTATCGCTGAGGTTGATGGTTGGTTTTTGATGTCCGTCTGGATAAGACGGAGCGCTATTTTGACAACGACACGGGCTGCCCGCAAGCCTTTTTAAATCATTGTATAGAGCAAGATACGCACAGTCATTTCTTTGAAATCTATGGAAATCGTGAATTGGCTATCGGGCTCTTATGCTTATTGTAAATGTGTCGGGCTGGAGCTGAACTGGTTCGAGTGGCATGAAAATTCAGCGAACCATGAAAGGTCGGAATTTTTAGCATCGGGACATCCGCATCTGGGAGAATCACTCGATCGGACTCGAGATTGCGCAGGCCTTTACCCATGCCCTCTCCCGTGCTGCAGGACCGCGCTTCGCCTCTGAAGCCTTCCTACCTAGTGCTCCGTCACACTAGCTCAGTCCACAATCTTATTCACTGCCCTCGATCGACGAGCCGGGCTCAATCCCCGCCTCCATGTTCTTCAGCAGCTCGCCCATATCTTCGGCATCGTCCCAGACGTGCTGGCTGACGTAAATCGGTGCGTCCTGCTGGACAGCGAGTGCGATCGAGTCGCTCGGGCGGGCGTCGATCTCGATGATCTTTTTCTCCTGCAGCTCGTTCTCGCAGCTGATGATAAGGCGTGCGTAGTAGACGCCAGAGTCGAAGTGGTTGATGACCACGCGCTGCACCTTGCCACCGAGCGCGAGTAGTATGTCAGCCATGAGGTCGTGGGTCTGCGGCCGCTCCTTCGGCGCTTTACGCATGAACATGGTGATTGCTACGCCCACCATCTGGTCGACGTAGATGACGAAGACCTTATCATCGTTGCCGAGGAACACCCCACATCCCCCCGTGGTGGGGAGGACACCTTTGACTTCGATTTCTACGACACCTTTGCTCATTGCTTAGAACCTAACACTGGCGGGTGCGTAGTCAAAGCGGGTAAGATGTCGGTTTTCGCTAGACCTCGAGACTCAGACGGAAGCAGCGCCAATGATTAACATATATCCATGAAGTATGTAGTTGATACTAGCCATTTTTGCTGATACTTTCTGCTATGCCAACCCGCCGCACTATTTTACCTGCTGTTCGAAGTAGCTCGTTTTACCATTGCTTGAGCCGGGTCGTTGATCGGAATTTCGTCTTCCAGAAACACGAGCGGGATGTGTTTCGTAAAGTCCTCAGGCAGGTTGAGGCGTTTTCTGGCGTGCGGGTTTTGACTTGGACCATTTTATCCAATCACTTCCACGTCCTGCTCGAAGTGCCGCCGAAACCCGCTACGGAACTGGCTGACGAAGAGATTCTCGAGCGATGTCGAGCACTTTACTCGCCGGTTTCAATGGTGGCAGTCGAGTGGGAGTTCGGAGAAGCTCAACGGCTGGGAGGCGAGGTGCACCGACGTCTGCGGGCACGGTTTCTGAAACGGATGTTCGACCTCAGCGAGTTCATGAAGACGCTGAAGCAGAAGTTCACCTTCTGGTTCAACCGCAAACACGATCGGGTCGGCGTGCTGTGGGAATCGAGGTTCAAGAGCGTATTGGTCGAGGGGCACTGGAACTCGCTGCTAAAGGTGGCGGCCTACATCGATCTCAATCCAGTACGCGCTGGGTTAGTGGAAGACCCAAAGGACTACCGCTGGTGTGGTTACGGCGAGTCGGTAGCTGGCGACCGCGCCGCGCGACGGGGAATCTCGGCGAGCCTGACTGACCTGAAATCGGGCGCAAACTGGGCTGACGTCGCTCCGCGCTACCGCAAAATTTTGTTCGGTATTGGTGAGGAAAACTCAACACGCAATGGCCTGTCGCACGCCGCGGTGGCGAAAGTTTGGGCGGCGGGAGGCAAACTCTCGCTCCAGCAACTTCTGCGCTGTCGCCTGCGCTACTTCAGCGATGGAATGGCTGTGGGACGAGAGTCATTTGTGGAATCAGTATTTGCCGTGATGCGGGACGTGTTCGCCGAAAAACGGGAGACTGGGGCGCGTAAGATGAGGGGTGGTGAATGGGAAGATCTCCGCGTTGCGCGAGCTCTGCGCGTGAAGCCAGTGGATCCGGGAGGGTCATAGCCTCTGGTTGGACAAACCTGAGATGAGAAGCTAGGGCAAGAGATCCCACCCTCCTTTCCGCGCCCCTAGGAGTCTGTCGGACTTACCCGCTCCGGCAAGAATCATTTTAGAATTCGCCCAGATCCGCCCGCTGAATCGTCATTAAATCCATTTAAATCCTCCCCAGCAAACGGATCTGGATCGGAATTCT